>CAYVPM010000814.1:0-2656 GCA_964453475.1 uncultured Saprospiraceae bacterium
CGTCCACCTGGATGCTTTCGTACTTGCCTTTGGTGATGCGGGTGAACAGGTTGCTGGCTTCCCTCGAAATGCCTGGACTTACTTTTTCCAGTATTTCCGTTTTAAAATTGCCCAGATGCTCGGCGAGTTTTCGGAGCAGCTCAATCTCGTTCAGCTTGTCGCTGATCTGGGATTTAATGCCTTCGTTGGCCTGCAGCTTTTCCTGGCTTCGGGCAATGTCGTTTTGGAGTTCCAGGGCTTCTTTTTCCAGTTTGCGGACTATGGCTGACTGATTGGACAGCGCTTCGTCAAAACCCGAGAAAGCCTGCTTGGCGGCAATATAGGTAGCCTCTTGAAATCCCAGGCCCGCCAGTTCTGTCGTTTTTTGCTGCACCTGTTTGCCGGTTTCCAGGATGTTGAGCGCGTTGTTTTTTCGGGCAGATTCTGTCGCTGGAAGCTCCCGCGCGAGATAGTTTTCCGCTTTTTGAAATTCCAGGTACTGCGCTTCTTGCCCTGCCAGCTTTGTCTTTAATTGCTTGAACACCTCGCCGTCAAATTGCACCTCCCCGATTTCGCGCAGGATCAGCTCATCGCGGGTAAGGTTGGCGCTGAATCGTTGGAAATTGCTGGTCGCCGTATTCAGTTGGCGTGCCAGTTCGGAAAGCCGGGACTGAGCGGCCAGCAATGTATCGGCTTCTGTACGCAAGGCGCTCAACTGGTTTTTAAGTGTCAGGCCAAGGTCGGTCACCGTTTTTTTCTGCTGCTCCAGCGCCTGCAACTCATTGGTTTGCAAGGCATTGATTTGGGTGTCCAGTTCTGCCAGCGCACGTTCATAGCCGTCCAGCAGCGGTTGCAGGCAAGTGGGGCAAGTGCCTTCGGCGCCGAGTTCGCGCAGGTTGGCTAACTTTTCTTTCCGCTCGCGGATGCTGCTGTTGAGTCCGCCGATGTTTTTTTCAATGTCGCGGAGTTCGTTCCGGCGGATTTCTATGGCGGCTTCAGCATCCTGGATGGCTTTTTGTTTTTCAGCAAGGGATGCATCCGTTTTGTCTTTTTCAGCCAATTGTTTTTTCAGTTCCTCCAGGTGTTCCTGGGCGGCGCTGATCTGCTGTTTGTGCTCCGTGATTCTGGCCGTGACGCTGTCTTTGTTCAGTTGCTTTTGGCGCTCATGCTCCAGCTGTTCCAGGTGTTTTTTCTCTGCTGGAAAAGTGGAAAAGGCGCTGCGTTCTGCGTCCAGCTTTTCTTTTTGCTGTTGAAGGGCCGCGATTTTTTTGTCGAGCGTTTCCTGCTGCTCCTTAAGGCCGTTCACGCGCTCGCGCGCCTGTGCCATGGCGCGCTCGAGGGCATGGTGCTGGTTGAGGCGTTTTTCTTCCGCTTCGAAAGCCAGTTTTTTCACCTTGTATTCGGCTTCCGTTTTTCCGAGTTTGTCCGTTTCGGCGGTCAATGTCTGGCGCTTGTCTTTTAGCGCATTGGTTTGTTCCCCGATCTCCTTTTCCAGGGATGCTGTTGCTTCATCTGAAAGCAGGTTGTGCCGTTGTCCCACGATCTGGCTATTCAGGTCGCGGATATCGGCGCCTACCCTGGCTTGCGCGTCATCGAGGGTATCCAGCCCCAACATTTTGCGGATCATTTTCTTGCGGGCTTCCCCGCTGGTGTCCGACAGTTCGGAAAGCTCTTTTTGTCCGCTGAAAACCGAGCGTTTGAAGGCATCGCGCTCCATGTGGAGTATTTTCACCAGCTCAGAGTTCACATCAGAAACGCCTTTGGCTACCAACGCGTCGTTTCTATACAATTCAGCGCCCACGGCCATCGCCTTGCCCCGGAACGCGCGATGCACCCGGTACTGGATTTCACTGATGGAAAAAGACAGCTCCAAGGCCACATTCGCTTTCGGGTCGTCGGCAAAGGAGGAGCGCACCAGGGCTTTGTTGCTTTCGTCGCGGCCAAAGAGGCAGTACAGGATCGCTTCAAAAATGGTGGATTTCCCCGCACCGTTTTTGCCGATCACCCCCACCAGGCCTTCCCGGAACTCCAGTTCAAGGTGGCGGTATTGTTTGTAGTTGGAAAGGTAGAGTTTGTTGAGAATCATGGCAGGGGACAAATAACGGGAAGTTTGGGGAAGTGGTGGGGGGTGTTTTTTGGGACTTTGGATAAATATTGAAAAGGGGGAGGTTTGGAGTGGGTGAACCAGGTCGGGATTAGGACTTTGTAGCGGTCGGGATAAGGTAGGAGAAGGACAATCAAAGGGTTCTATAACATCAACGTTGCACAACCAGGGAACGCATTACCCTTATTTCAAAAAATATTGGAAATGAATAATCATATCCGTATAAATTTGGACTTATGAGGGAAGATCATTATTTTTGTTCATTAATTCCCAGATTTAAAAATGAATCGCCCCAAACTTCACTTGCCCATCTTTTGCTCCTGAATCGATGCACAGGACACCGTTCTGGCGCTGCCCTGCTTTTTTTTTGTAGGTTAGGCTAGTGGATGAAACTAGATGAAGTGTAATACAAGGGGGAAGCGGGTACTGGGTAGCTAGAGGATTCGCCAACGTTGAACGCCAAGTCAAAACATTAAAACAATGAAACAATTAACCACCAAAGAAAATCCTGCCCATACACGCTCCTCTGAGCCTTTTTTCGCCAAAAAGGCAGACACTAGTTTGTCTAACCAA
>CAYVPM010000815.1:0-2654 GCA_964453475.1 uncultured Saprospiraceae bacterium
TTTTTACCTCACCCGTCATCTTCCAGTTGCGGGCGACCAGAGAATCTTCAATGAGGTATTCTTTGCGCATAAATTCGCGAAAATCGACCTTGCGTTTGGTTTCAAAATTGCGGTAGTAGATCGCTTCTGGCCGCTGCATCTTGATCACGACGCCCTGCCCGTCACCCGCCTCATCATCGTCTTCCTCTTCTTCCACATTGCGGTACAGGCTTTCATTGTCCTTAAAAAGCAGTTCGTTTGGATGTGCCCGGAACTCCGGTATCATAGCCTTCATCTCGGCAGCATCCGGTGGCAGGTTCCGGTGTACGTTTACTTTTTCTTCAAAAGAGATGATGCCTTCATTTTTTTGGGCGATGGCAAAACCCGTAATAAACAGACTGAGCAGGCAAATGGACAAGAATTGTTTCATGCGTTATTTTTTCAGTGAATTATACTATGGTTCGCCTGATTTTTGTGATTGACAATGATTGGTTCAACTGATTTTGAATTGATTACAAACATTGGTATGCACAAAACCTGGCGACGTGAGGTATAGATGTGGCAAAGGTAAATTCAAGGCGCCTACGTCAGTTGTTAATCGACCTATATTATTGGTTAATTAAGGTTAATCAGGAAAAAACTGGCGTGACAAGCAAGTACTTTTGTATCCATTCTAATATGGTCAACGCAAAGTGGTTGTGAATACAGGAATGTTGCAATCATTTTAAAATCAAGCATTTGTTTTTTACCCGCCGAAGCCCTATTTCAGGGCGTAGGAGGTCACTCAAATCATTCAGAATCACTTTAATCACAGTATAATTAAAAATGTTCCAAAGCCATACAATTTTCCAAAACCCCAGCCGATTGCTGTGGTTGATAGTTGCCAGTTTGCTTTTGCTGGGACTGTCACAAGTATTGTGGCTGAATAAGGTTTGGCAGGAACAAAAATACATCTTGCGACAAGAGAGTAACTACATTTTCCAATATACCGTGATGTCTCTGCAGGATTCCCTGGTGCGCAAAAGCATGTCAAAAAAAGACATCCGTTTAAGAGAAAAGATGCCGATGCCCCCGCAATCTTGGCGACGCAGAACATGGCAACCAATGCATCCCGGCGTTCGGCAAATAATTACGGATACCTTGAAGGAACCTTCCAGGGACGAAACGGACATGGGAGAAAAACTCGAAAAAAGTCAGGTAAAAATAATTATAGCGCGAACAGATACCCATTCCGGGCTGGTCCAGCGGGATGTGAGCCGTTTTTTACTCAATTATCGCCAAGACTCCAGCGCTGCCCCCGGCGACCTTGTTTTTGAACTACAGGCGGACACCATTTCAACAGAGGTTCTGAAACAACGGTACATCCTTGCATTGGATAAGGCGGGCCTACCCCATTCTTTCAAACTGCTTCACTTCTCAGCGCAGCCCACAATAATATCCAAGTCGGAGCTGAGTACAATACCAGCTATGGCCGGCCTCATGCATAACCATTTTGTTCAGGCTGTTTTTCAAGACTACAAGGGATACTTGGTACAAAAAGTGCTGCCGAATGCTCTGTTTTCATCGTTTTTGCTCAGCCTGACCACCCTGGCTTTTTGGTTGATATTCAAGACCTTGAAACAGCAGCAAAAAATAGCCAGGCAAAAAAACGAGTTCGTCAGCAATGTCACCCACGAACTGAAAACGCCCTTGACCACCGTGGGTGTTGCACTGGAAGCCCTCAGCGATTTTGAAGTGTTGCAAAACCCTGAAAAGGCTAAAGAATACCTGGATATTTCAAAATTGGAACTGGACAGGCTCAACTTACTGGTCGACAAGGTGCTGAGCGTTTCTATGTTCGAACACCAGGAAATGCAACTGAAACCTGAAACGTTGGACCTGGTCGCCACCACCCGGCAAGTGATCCACGCCATGACCTTGCAGGCAAAAAGCGTGGGCGCTACCATTAATTTCCATGCAGACAGCAACCCTTGCATGGTTTTCTGCGACCAGCTGCATCTGAACGGGGTGGTGTATAACCTCCTGGACAATGCCTTGAAATATCGCCGGGAAACGCCTGAAATTGAGGTTTCCATAGGAAAAGCCATGCGCGAAGGCATCGCTTTTTACAACCTCGCTGTCCGCGACAACGGCATTGGAATATCAGCGGAACACCAAAGCCAGATTTTTGAAAAATTCTTCCGCGTACCTGCGGGCGACACCCACAACGTAAAAGGGCATGGACTGGGCTTGAGCTATGTTGCCCATGTGGTCAAAGAGCACGGGGGCTGCGTTTGGGTTGACAGTGTGCCTGGAACCGGAAGCCGTTTTATCGTGGAAATTCCCGCAGCAGCACCTCCGCCAACTGCCTGATTTCATCCTCCGTATTGTAATAATGCGGGGAGACGCGCAAGGCCCAATCGACCCCTTTCCTGGGAAAATCAATTTGAGCAGAACCCACATTGCTGATGCGGCAGTTGATGTTGTGCCGGCCCAATTTCTTCAAAATAGTGCCTGAATCCCAATGGCTTGCATGCACGGTGACAATGCCACATAGCTGCGCGCCATGGTCCAGCACCCGCACGCCGGGCAACTGGCCCAGAATGCTCCTGGCCAAGGCGGCAATGCGCTGCACCTCCTGCGCTATCCATCCCAAGCCCAGCGCCAGCGCATATTCTGTCGCTATCTTACTGCCC
>CAYVPM010000816.1:0-2653 GCA_964453475.1 uncultured Saprospiraceae bacterium
GGCCAGGTTGGCCGCCGCTGCCTTCATTACGATTTTCCCAACGGCTGGACTTCCGGTAAAAAAAACATGGTTGAAGGGCAAGGTCAGCAGCTCTTGCGATACCAAAGCATCGCCTTCAATCATGGTCACTTCTTCCGGGGGAAAGCAATCCGCAATGATTTTTTGCATTACCGCCGTAGCATTGGGGGTAAATTCTGAAGGTTTCAGGATAACACAATTGCCCGCAGCGATGGCGGAAACCATGGGCGCCAGGCTGAGGTTGACCGGAAAATTCCAGGGTGCGATGATGAGGCATACGCCCTTCGGCTGGTATTGCACTTCCGAACGGGTGCCGATGAGGAACAAGGGCGTGCCCACGCGCTTCGGCGTCATCCAGGAGCGAAGGTGCCGGATGGTGTGCCTGATCTCGCTGTTGACCACGCCGATCTCCGATATGTCCACCTCTGTCGAAGATTTCCCAAAATCCGATAACAAAGCAGCTTTGATCTCGTTACGATATTGCAGCATTGCAGCGTGCAGGCGTTTGAGTTTCGCAATGCGTTCCTGGGTGGTGCTGCGCCCGACAGCCCATTGGTTTTGTAGCTGTTTGTCGAAGGCCTGGCGTATGGCTGTTTGCTGTTCGACGGATAAAATGGGGGCTGCGTTTTGGTGCGACATGTGTTTGGCAGGTTGATTTAAGCGGCGAAAGTTCGCGTTTTTCCGGGAGATCGGGCCTGAAAATTAAAAGTGCGTTTTTTGTTTGATAAAATTCTGTATTTTTATTTAAATTCGCAATAAAGCATCGTTTTTATAAAAATGATTAAAATTTAGCAGTCAAAATTTTGTTGAAAGCAGAAAAGTCAATAACGTTGAGCATCGAAAAATACCTGAGAAAAACAACACTATACTAACCGATCCATTCACCACAAAAAAAATTAGTTTGTATGATTCAGATCAGTGTTAAATCCCTTCATTTTCACGCAGATGCGAAGCTACTGGAGTTCATCGAGAAAAAATTGAGTCGATTGGGGCGATATTTCGACAGGCCGGTAGAAGCAGAGGTTCACTTAAAACTTCAAGACACAGGAGGTAAAATTCATGAAAAGATCACAGAAGTAAAAATTCATGTCCCCGGAGGCTGGTTGATGGACAAAAAGACGGGCCAAACTTTTGAGGCCGCCATTTCAGCTTCTTCCGATACACTCAAGCGCCAATTGGTAAGGCACAAGGAAAAAGGGACCAGTTTCCTGCCGAGAGACGAGCGCGATTTGATAGCATGATCGGCATTCAAAGATAAAAAATGAGATTTTTAGCCATTCCAGATTTTGGGATGGCTCTTTTTTTACCGCCCCAACGACAACAAATTCGCAAACAAACGATATGCACCCGGCACCCCCGCCGGCAACTCCCGGAAGAAAGAAATGCCCGTGTACACATAATGCCCCTGGCCGTATTTGGCCACCAGCAGCGATCCGTCAGCCGCTTTCTCTCCAGGATCGTTCATAGAGAGCGGGGCCTCGAAAGCGGGATCCCATTCGCTGGGAAAGTAAAGGCCGCGCTCTTGCACCCAGCCATTAAAATCACTGGAGCTGAGTTTGTTGGGTTGGTTAAGTGCGAGGTGATCGGGCAATTTGAAGCGTACCTCGGCACTTTCGTCGGTCACCCGCGCACGGGATAATTTGAGGGGAAATGGCGCCAACTGATCCACCACGATCTCGCCGCTGGTATTGTACTGCACGATCATGGTGCCACCCGCCTGAACGTAATCGAGCAGTTCCTTTTGGTGAAATGCCAGCGCGTCTTTTGTGTTGTAGGCGCGGATACCCATCACCACAGCATCGAATTTTTTCAGGTTGGCGAGCTCCAGGTCTTGCTCGCTCAACAGGGTGACGTTGCAACCCATTTGCGTCAGTGCAGCGGGTACGTCGTCGCCGGCGCCCATGAAGTAGCCGATATTTTTAGCCTTTACCTGCAAATCGAAACGTGCAGCATGTGCCGTGGCAGGCAGCAGTACGCTCTGCTGCGGGATATGGTCGTATTTTATATTGACGAGGCGAGAGGTGTACAGTATCCCGTCTATTTCAGCATACGCGTTCAAAGTGGCCTCCGAGCTGCGGTCCGGGGCCTGGATGCTGAACGTGAAGGTTTTTTCCTCCCCTTTTTTGGAAAATTCAAAAGCGGCGCGCGGGGAGGCCGTTACCCAGCCCTTGCCAGGGGCCAGCGCCAATGCGTTGCCTTTCACGTTGTCGCGGCCCGCTTTTACCCGGATGCTTACTTGCAGTTCATTTTTGGTAAACAAATACGATGACTCGGTAAACTCCACAAAAACCGGCGGCAGCACTTCAAAAGGCCGCCACACTTCCCCAATGGCCGGTTCCCCGGTCTTCCAGGCCACATCGGTGTCGTACTCCAGCGGAATGCCGTTGATGGTTAATCCCCAGCGGACCCTGGCAAAGCGGGGTGTTTCGGGCAGGCCGCGCAGCGCTTGGTTTTCCACGTTGTACATTCCCAGGGTGGCTTTATTGTTGAGCCAGTATGGTGCCGTAGAGGGGGCGTTTGCGGGTATGGTGACCGTTTTGGACAGCACCCAACCTTTATTTATTTCCAAAACATGAGCGGGAAGGGTATCAAACAAGGCGGGAAGGATGCTGACGTTGGTCAGCGTGACCTGGCA
>CAYVPM010000817.1:0-2413 GCA_964453475.1 uncultured Saprospiraceae bacterium
ACGGCGCCCGACAACCTGAATACCAACAAATTCCAGTTGCAATACGCTCCCCACGACGGCATGTTCCGGCAATCGGGCGGCGAAGACATCCTCGACCAGCTGCGCTTCATGGCCGACCAGGGCTTCACTGCCTTTGAAGACAACGGCATGATGGGCCGGGAGGTGCCCGTCCAGGAAAAAATGGGCAAGTTGATGGCCCAGCTCGGTATCAACATGGGCGTATTTGTGGCGCATAAAATTTATTGGAGCGAGCCGAACCTGGCCAGTGGCAACAAGGAGCGCCGGGAGGAATTCCTGACATCCATCCGCAGCGCGGTGGATGTAGCAAAACGGGTCAACGCCAAATGGATGACCGTAGTACCTGGCTTTATGGACCTGCGCCAAAACAAGGAGTTCCAAACAGCGCACGTGATCGAATCGCTCAAGCGCGCCTGCGAGATTCTGGAACCACATGGGTTGGTGATGGTGCTGGAGCCGCTCAATTTTCGCGACCACCCCGGGCTTTTCCTGGCCGATGTGCCGCAAGCCTACGCCATTTGCAAAGCCGTAAACAGCCCTTCTTGCAAGATTCTATACGATATTTACCACGCCCAGATTCAGATCGGCAACCTGATTCCGAATATTAACGCAGCTTGGGATGAAACTGCCTATTTCCAGATTGGCGACAACCCTGGCAGGAAAGAGCCTGGCACTGGCGAGATCAATTATAAAAATGTGTTCAAGCACATCCATGGCAAAGGATTTACCGGTATTTTAGGCATGGAACATGGCAATTCCATGCCTGGGAAGGAAGGGGAAATGGCAGTGATAAAGGCATATCGGGAAGCAGATAGTTTTTGATTTTGGAAAACCTGGGGCCTGTATTTCCGGCGCATTGACCGACTTGAGCATTCTGCAAACCAACTCTGGCAAGCCCTGTTCCGTTTTTATTTGCGTTCAATACCTCCAGTTCAGGTTTGTAACCCCGCACCCCCTTGCTTTTAATACACCCACCAAAGTATGAAATACGCCATTCTCCTGCTCTGGTTGTCTCATTTCGCTGCTGCTCAGCAAATGAACATCGTTATTTCAAACAATGGCCTTAAACTGCGTGAAAGCCCCGGCCAAAGCGCCCGAGTGCTGGCAGTAGCGCCATTTGGCGCAAAAGTGGAGGTGCTGACCCATGATATTGGTAAATATGGCCATAGGAAATACGGGCCGGAGGCAAAACGCGATACCATAGGCACCTTAGCCCTAACGAGCCATAGCAATAAACCAACGCCACATTTCGGCTACTGGTGGCAGGTGCGGTATCAAGGCAAAACGGGCTATATGTTCAGTGGTTTTCTGGCAGATTCTGCAATGGTGTACCAACGGTATATGCCAGAACTAAACAACAGTTTCCGCCTGCGCATGCCCGGTGGAAATGCTGGAAGTACAAATAATCCGGAATTCGACCAGGAATGGCTTTGGTATGGGGTATTTCCGGTGTCGGAAGGAAAGTTTTCTTTTCAGCAGGTTAAACTCCGGTATGCAGTTGCCGATTATGCCGATGAAAATGGCATTTACGATTTTTATGATCGTGATGTGGTGTTGATGACAGATACCCCCATTCAGCCTGTCCTGATTGTTGGATCAAAAACGCCCATGCAGGAAAAACCGTTGATAGAAGGGTTTTGGGAGGATGGCAGGGTGCAAGGCCGCCAATTTACCGGAACGGAAGCCACACCCGATACTGCTTTTTTCAAAAAGTATCGTTTGGAGATTAAGCGCGTGCAGGCAGATAACCGGAAAACACTGGAATGGTCGTTGATGGGACCGAATGGGACTAAGCAAGCCATTCCGCCGCTTAAAACCTCGGAAAACCGAGATTTCAAACTTGCACCTTCTTATTTATTTTTGGCCAGCGATATTGACGGCGATGGTAAACTAGATTACGTTTTTGGCACACTCGGTGAAATGGGGTATTTTGCCTTGTACCTGAGTTCACAGGCATGGAAGGCTGGGGTGGCGAAGCCAATTGCGGTGTTGTATACTTGGTATACGTGTTGAAATGGCAGGGAGTTTAGGGAGTTTTGATTTTGGTTTTACCGCGCTAATAAACTACTGGAAACAACCAAAACCCGTAATATTGGCTTCGTAAACAATCTAAATATTGCCGCAAAATGAAACACCTGTTCCTCTTCTTTGCCCTATTCAGCTTCCTTGCCTCCACTTTTGCCCAATCGCTGCCCTCCCGCTTCGACTACGGAAAATTCGGCAACCGCCGAGGCGATACCCTGCAATACCGGCTCTTGGTACCAGACTATGCCCAGCACCAGCGCTACCCGCTCGTAGTATTCCTGCACGGCGTGGGCGAGCGCGGCACCGACAACGAGGCCCAGCTCACATGGGGCGTCATGAATTTTGCTACCGACCAAATGATGTCCGCTTA
>CAYVPM010000817.1:2423-2653 GCA_964453475.1 uncultured Saprospiraceae bacterium
CCATCGTGGTAGCGCCACAATGCCCACCCGACGCGTATTGGGCCAATTTTGCAGAAAACAAAAAAGGGGAACTGAAGCTCCTGCCAAAGCCAACAATAATGATGGAACTCTTGCTGGAGCTCATCGAACAACTGCCAAAAGATTTCCCAATCGATACCAACCGGATATATATCACAGGTCTGTCGATGGGTGGCTATGGCACCTTTGATGCCTTGGAGCGCCGCCCGAAC
>CAYVPM010000818.1:0-2651 GCA_964453475.1 uncultured Saprospiraceae bacterium
TCAATCCGACCGCCCATCCGGTTGTCGGGCCCGGGCCGTCCAGAGGTCGCGGGCTTTCACCACTTTGCGGGCACGGCCTTCTTTTTCGTATTGGGTGTACAGGGCTTCAAATTTTTCGCCGTACAGGTCGAACAAGCCGGGTGCTTCGTTCGGGTCGAACAATGACCAGTCGGCATCGCTTTTCACGCGCTCCATGAACATGTCGCAGATCCAGAGGGCGTAGAACAAGTCGCGGGCGCGCATTTCTTCCTTGCCGTGGTTCTTTTTCAGCTCCAAAAATTCAAAAATATCGGCATGCCAGGGCTCCAGGTACACGGCGAAAGCGCCTTTGCGTTTGCCGCCGCCCTGGTCAACGTAGCGCGCTGCGTCGTTGAACACCCGCAGCATCGGGATGATACCATTGCTGGTTCCGCCGGTGCCTTTTATGTAGGAGCCGGTAGCGCGGATGTTGTGGATGCTCAAGCCGATGCCGCCGGCGCTTTGGCTGATGAGGGCGCAGCGGGAAAGCGTTTCAAAGATGCCCGCGATGCTGTCGTCGGTCATGGACAGCAGGAAGCAGGACGACAACTGAGGTTTGGGTGTACCGGCGTTGAAAAGCGTGGGCGTGGCGTGAATGAACCAGCGTTCGCTCATCAGGTTGTAAGTTTCGATAGCCGCTTCGATGTCGTTGCCGTGAATGCCGACGGCCACGCGCATGAAGAGGTGTTGTGGGCGCTCCACCACTTTGCCGTTCATGCGCAGCAGGTAGCTGCGTTCCAGGGTTTTGAAGCCGAAGTAATCAAAGTCGAAATCACGGTCGAAAATGATGGCAGAATCGAGCTCGTCTTTGTGCTTTTGAACGATCTTTTGTACCTCGTCGCTGATAAGTCCGGCGCGATCACCTGTTTTTGGGTCAATGTAATTATAGAGGTTGTTGATAACCTTGGCGAAAGATTTCTCTGTTTCTTTATGGAGGTTGCTCACGGCGATGCGCGCGGCCAGCAGGGCATAATCGGGGTGGATCGTTGCCATGGTGGCGGCGGTTTCGGCAGCCAGGTTGTCGAGCTCGACGGTGGTTACGTCGTCGTAAAGCCCTATGATTACTTTTTTCGACACCTCAAAGAGGTTGACGTAATTGGTATCGAGGTTGTAGGTGAGTTTGCGGAGCCGCGCCGTGATCTTGTCGAACGACACTACTTCTCTGCGACCGGAACGTTTGATTACTTGCATCATGGTGGTAAGAGTGTGAAATGGTTTTCTACTAATTGTTTCGATTTGTGGTAATGATTAATGTTCGGGGTATGGGTTGTCGGGGTAATTTTCAATGATACACACTATTGACGAGCCATTGTATCCCTTTGGTAAAGTCGGCGCAGGTGAAATCGGCTTTAAGAAATGCCTCACGTTCCTTCCCATCAAGATCAGTGCGGGGTAATAGCTGGATAGAAGCTGTCTCAAAAGTCTAAATTTGAACAAGTCGGGTTTTGAACCCCAAATATTCGTTTGCTTTGAGCAGGGCGAAAGTTGACAACTTTTCAAAAGTTGTCAACTTTCGCACCTTGCTTCATAGTTTGTTCGGACCAATTGCATGCCATCGGGCATAGCCCTGACTTATGAGACAGCCTCTAAATCCACCGCAGATATTACGCCGCTGTTTCGTCTTCCACCGTTGCGTCTGGCGCATTTGATTTCACCGACTCGATGCCGTTGTCGCGCGAGGCGGCACTTTCGTACATCTGGCTGCTACCGACAACCTGGCCGTTGCTGGCTTTCAGGTTGAAGAAGTATTTGCCGTTGGCGGATTCTTTGCTTTCGAAGCGGCCTTCAACTGCGGAGTTGGTGCGCACCGATTCGATGCCGTTGAGGCAGGATGCTTTGGCAGCATAACCTTCGCTCGACAAAATGACCTGGCCATTGCCAGCTTTCAGGTTGAATTGGAATTCCCCGTTCTTACGGAGAGAAATAACAAACTTTCCCATTATTTACAATTTTTAGGTTGAGAATTCAATTTTTTAAGTACTCATCTCTCATCTCTCATCTCTCATCTCTCAAAAGTCCGCCTCAATGCTAAACACCTGATCTTCCCTGTTCGCCATCACCCCTGCTTTCTGGTAGTCGCCCACGCGTTTTTCGAAGAAATTGGTTTTGCCTTGTATGGAGATCATATCCATCCAGGAGAAGGGGTTGGCGGTGCCGTAGGCTTTTTCGCAACCCAGCGACATCAGCAGCCGGTCGGCGACGAATTCGATGTATTCGCTCATCAGCTCAGCGTTCATGCCTATTAGACTGACGGGCAGGGCATCGGTCACGAATTCTTTTTCAAACTCGACGGCTTCGGTGATAATGGCGGTTACTTCTTTCGGGTCGAGCTTGTTTTCCAGCATGGAGTAGAGCAGGCAGGCGAAATCGCAGTGCATGCCTTCGTCGCGGCTGATGAGCTCGTTGGAGAAGGTGAGGCCGGGCATTAGGCCGCGTTTTTTGAGCCAATAGATGGAGCAAAAAGAGCCACTGAAGAAAATGCCTTCCACGGCAGCAAACGCGATGAGCCGGTGCGCGAAGGTGGGGGCATTGTCGATCCAGCGCAGCGCCCAGTTGCCTTTTTTCGAAACACATTCGAGGTTTTGCAAGGCATTGAACAGAAAGTCTTTTTCCTTGGGGTCTTTAATATAGGT
>CAYVPM010000819.1:0-2645 GCA_964453475.1 uncultured Saprospiraceae bacterium
GCTGCTTCATGGTTTTGCCCAGTGGGCGTTGCAGCCCATTTCGCTGTGGATATCGTTATGGCATCAATATCGGCAATGCCGGCTATCGCGCCAGAAACGTAAGTCATGGCCTGGCTCAACCATTCGCGGGAAAGCGCCATGAACAATGTAATGCCGCTGTACAGCAATACGAACAGGATGGCATTTTTTATGTCCAGCGGGTTGCCGGGTGATAATTGAGGTGCTTCGTCGGCTGTAGCCCTTTCGCGCAGCACCTTCACAGTTGGCAACAAGCTTACCAGCAGCATCAGGAAAAGCGGCGCCAGCAGCATTTTGGCCAGCGGAAAATCAAAAATTGCTACCCAAATAAAAACCCGGACAAACATAACAGAAGAGGCCAACACAATCCCGGAACCGTAGGTGCTTGCGAGGTCTTTTCGTTCACGGCTTTTTGCAGAAAAAACCCAGGCAATCAGGGTGGATGAGAAGAGCCCGCCAACGATTGCCGTGAGCAATATCCCCTTATGCGGGCTCCCAAATTTCAGCAGTACATAACCCGCAAAACTGAGCGAAAGTACCAGGATTGCGATGTAGCCCAGGTCGCGCGGGTTCAACAAATCTTTTGGCCCAAATGGCGCGGTAGGCAACACAGGCAGGATTAGCAAAGCCAACACGATAAACTTGAGCAAGGCAAATAGCTCCTCTTCGGTAATTTTACTGACAATCAGGTGCAGTTGTGTCTTGAGCGAGAGTATTGCCGTCATCATCACCACAACAACCAGCGATTCCTGGATATAACCTACAGAAATGCTCACCCCCAACAAAAAAGTCAGCAGCAACGCAATTTGGGTGGTCAGGCCCAGTTTGCCATTTTGTGCCTGAAAATAATAAGCGACCCCGACTAAAAGGACAAACCCAGCCAAAACAACTACCAATGTACCTGCACTGGTTTTGCTGGACGCCCATTCAGCTACATTACCTAATATGGCTACAAGTACAAAGGTACGGATACCACCAACATGGGAAGGTTGGCCATGCGTGTTCACCTCACGCTCTAACCCAATAATCAGCCCAACCCCTGCAGAAACAAGCAGGTTAATAAACGAAGATGGCAGTATAGCTCTGAAAGACTCGAACCAATCCATAAGCACTTTAAATCAGGCGGAAACTCGCCACGCCGAGCAAGCCCTTTTCTGAATAAACGGATACAATATAGGTGCCTTTTTTCAAACGATCATCAAGTTTGTAGCTAAGGGATATGCGTTGATTCTCAATTACATTCTGGAGCTGTGTCGCCTGGGCAATGATGGCAACACTGCCTTTTTCTGTTTTTATAGTTGCTTGAATGGGATTTTTTATAGGGATAGGAATGCCTTTGTCATCGGTGATGGCCAAATAAATTTGTTGGTTCTTTATAAAATTTGCCTAGCATATTTCGTAATTTTTTTGCAAAAATTGAGGCAAATCCTGTAAAAAACAATGATATTGATTATTGCATTGGGTGACACTCTCCCGGCGATCAGCGGAATTCCTTGGCATAAATTTTTAGCAGCAGCAGGAACATCGCAATCATGATCGGCCCAAAAATAAACCCGATGAAACCAAATAATTGAAGCCCAATAATGACCCCGAATAAAGTAATCAATGGGTGTGTATTCCCGATCTTTTTCAAAAGCCACATCCGCGCCAGGTTGTCCACCGAACCAATCACCACAAAGCCATAAGCAAATACGAAGGCTGCCGAGCCTGTCTGTCCTTTGGCCAACAATACGAAGCTAAGGGGTACAAATGCCAGGGCTACCCCTAAAAACGGGATCATGCCGGTTATGAATGTCAACAACACCCAAAACCATACGTCTTCCACCCCCGCCAGCGAATAACCAATAAGGCCAAATATCCCTTGTATGAGGCCCATGAGTGGAATTCCTATAGCGTTGGAATATACCAGGTCATTCAACTCCTTGCGCACATATTCAATATTTCCCGACTTCAAGGGCAGCCACTCAAAAAACGAGGTTTCCATTTTTTTGCCCTCTGTGAGCATAAACCACAGGATAAAATAGGCTACCAAAAGCAACAAAAGGCCAGTTAAGGTGGCATTGAGCGCACCGCCCAACTCCTGTACACCCCATTCTGTAAGTGCTTTGATGCGCTCAGGGGTGGCAATCTCCATCCCCATGCGCCCTTCCAGGTTGGAGATCAGGGTTTGTGCATTATTAAATACCAGCTGCGGGTCCCTGAACCCTTCCACCAACTTGCTGCCTGCTTGTCGTATTAAAATATTTATCGGTATCAGAATGACACAAAACGAGGCAAGCATGAGCAGCCCTGCCGCCAGCTTGACATTCCAGCCCCGCTCCTCCGTCAGGTATTTCACCGGAATGCGGAGCAGCACATACAAGGTGTAAGCCCCCAACAACGAGGGAATAAACAGGTGTAAATTCCAGAAAATCAATCCAAAGAGGATTGCAATAAAGAGCAACAACAGGACCTGCCGTACTTGAGAATTTGGTATCACATTAGGTGCTTTTAGAACTGAATTTATACCTCATACTGCCCGGTTTTGTGCATTCCGATGTTTGTTTTCAATTAAAAATCAGTTGAATCAATCGGTGTCAATCACAAAAATCAGGCGAATCATAGTATATCTTTGCCAGCAACAAGGC
>CAYVPM010000820.1:0-2645 GCA_964453475.1 uncultured Saprospiraceae bacterium
GGTAATGGCTCCTGCTTTTTTATTTATCTAACAAATTTGTTGCTTAATGCTTTCGCTCAATCAATTTGTGCGCTACATCCCAAAGCCTGCCGAGCATCGTAAAATCAGGCACGGCAATTTTCCCGGTATTTTCCTCTTCCTCTGCTATTTGGGTTTGGACAAACTCAGGATTCGACAGGCAGTTTTGCTTAGTTCCACAATTTGCATGGAGGTTGACGAAAAGAAAGGCAAAAAGGCTGAAAATGGAGGCTGCAACCAACAGAGATTTCAAGTTGAGTTTTTGCTTCATGTATTTTTAGTTTCAATGATGGGACGAAAGTAATGGTTTTTTTCCATTTTGGTGAAATTTTCACTTAAAATCTTTTTCGCTTTACTAGACACCCATTTTTTGAAAAAGGTTGCAATCCGCCAATAAAAAAACCCGACCAGTGTTGCACCAGTCGGGTTCGTATCGTCAAACCAAAAATCAATCAGTCGAATAATTATTGTTTGATGCCACCATTGCTAACAGGAACGCTCTCCTGTGTTGGTGGAACAAGCACCTCGCCTTTGATGGTCAGGGTGTGCGTGTCTGGGTTTTCGTTGGTCGTAAGCGTAACCGTTTTGGTGAAAGCACCTGGGCGGTTGGTGTCGTAGCTTACGTCGATGGTTTTGGTTTCACCAGGCATGATTGGCTCCTGTGGGTAAGTTGGAACCGTGCAACCGCAAGAGCCTTTGGCAGTCTTGATGATCAGTGGCTCGTTACCCGTATTGGTGAAAGAGAATTTGCGAACCTTTTCGCTGCCTTTTTCTACTTTGCCATAGTCCATGGTAGTAGTTTGAAAGGTCATGACCGGGCCGTTTGCAGATTGTGCTTTTACAGCAAAAGCGCCAAGAATAACGAAAGCGAAAATAGAGAGTAGCTGTTTCATTGAAATAATCGTTTTATGAAATGTTGTTGTTTGTTGTTGAGTAACTTGTTGACACAAAAGTAGGATACCAAGCAAGCTATTCCCAAACATTGCGCTGTTAACGATGTCCAAAACAAAGCTAACCAATTCCAAAAACAAATTCAATTAAATCAATATCATCATTTTACGTATTAATAATTATTACATTATTGTTTCTTTGTCTTACCTGAAATATCCTTCCCTTTCCGTGAATCAAGAATCGGTTCAGGGAATGGTGGTTCATCCTGTTTATCATTAAATACTTTGTCGATAAACTTCCAATTCCCTTTTTCGAGTTGAAGCCCATCGTAGCTTCCGTCGGGAACTTGTGTCATGCCGCGGCCATAAGGGCTGGGGAAAGGAATCAGGTGGTCAAACAGGATCATTTTGTACTGCTCGTCCCAATTGACCCGGATGGAGGCTGCGGCGGAATATTCAAAAATGAGCCGTTGCTCCTTGAGTCCTGGCTTGGGATTGTTGCGCACAAATACCGGCGCCCCAAAAACAGGGCTCCCTTTTTCATCAAACCCCAGTACCTCAATGACTTTGCGCCTGTCAAAAAACTCAAAGGCATCAAAGCCCATCAACAAATACTTCCGCCCCGATTTGCTGTCAAATTGGCGGATGTTGTAGTACAAGGCGCCATACCAGTTGTCGTTCGCGAGCTGTTCGTACGTTGGCGGCACCTCCATTTCAAAGCTGCGGTCAATCAAGGGGTACATTTTAAGCTCCTTTTGATTCATCTGAATGGCCCCGTAATAGCGGTAGGAGGAGTCATTGACAAACAATTGCCAGGTAAAAATCCGGAAACTGCTGTCGGGCGGCGCCAGGATGGAAACACTTTTGAGTCGGCTAAAAGGGTATTTATAGGAGTTCTCCGTTTTGAGCGCCCGTACGAGGGTAGTAATCAGCACCTTGCATGCCGCAAAACGTTCCTGTTCAATGGAGTCATTCACCACAGCATAAGCCAGGATGGCAAGGGTGTCCTCAAGGCCGTGGAGCTTTTGGATACTTTCAGCACTGAGCTTATCAGCGGGTCTGGATTTGGGTTGGGCATCTGCACTTGCAGCAAACAAGGAAAAAATGCAGAAAAGGGCAAAAAAATTGAGTTTTACGATCATGGTGCAGCGTATCTTTTTCAGGTCTTGGAAACGAGCGCTTCCCGGAAAAATTGCCATTTTTTTGCGAATAAAATTCAACTGCAGGAATGAGCGCAGGTACACAGCCCCTACCTTTGCCCTATGAACAGAGCCACCCTCATCGCTGAAATCTTTCGTAAAAAATCCTTCCTCTGTGTCGGCCTCGACCCCGAGTTGCAAAAAATCCCCCAACACCTGCACCAGGAAAGCGATCCAATTCTGTCTTTCAACAAGGCAATCATCGATGCTACCCGTGACCTCTGCGTGGCATACAAGCCCAACCTGGCTTTTTACGAAGCACTCGGCCCAAAAGGTTGGACAACATTCCACGAAACGGTAAAATATATCGGCAAGCAACACCTGATCATCGCCGATGCCAAGCGCGGCGACATAGGCAACACCAGCAACATGTACGCCGAAGCATTTTTCAAGCAAATGGGCTGCGATGCCGTCACCGTGGCGCCTTATATGGGCGAAGACAGCGTAGCCCCATTCCTCGGCCATCCCGGCAAGTGGGCCATCGTGCTGGCGCTCACTTCCAACAAGGGCAGCGGCGACTTCCAGCGCAGCTGGCTTG
>CAYVPM010000821.1:0-2640 GCA_964453475.1 uncultured Saprospiraceae bacterium
GGTCGCGGTTGCGGCGGTCCTCCCAGCGGTTGCGGTCGCGGTTGCGGCGGTCTTCCCATTCTTTGCGGCGGCCGCCGCCCTCCGGGTTCTGGGATTGTTGTTCCGGTGGCTGATTGCGGTCGCGGTTGGGTTGCGGGTCGCGGTTGGGTTGCGGGTCGCGGTTGGGTTGCGGGTCGCGGTTGGGCCGGTCGTCGCGCTGTCGGTTTTGCTGCTCCCGCGGCTTTTCATCGCGGCGTGGCTGCTGCTCGGGCCGTGGTTGTGCTGGTGCTTCTGCCCGTGGTTCGGGCTTTGCCGGTTCCGGCCTTTTTATTGGGCCAGGCTTCCGGGAAGCTTTGGCATCTCTTTGTGGTTGCAAAGGTTTTTCCACATTGTCGTCGCCCATCGTCACTGCCTTTCTGGGGCGACGGCCTGTTTGCGGATTGGGCTCGTCAACAACGGGAACATCCTTGTTGGCGGAATTTTTTTGCGCAAGTGCTTGTTCATCTAAAATCTTGTAGACGAGGTCTTGCTTTAGCATTTTGTTGAAGCCTTTGACGCCAAGGCGTTGGGCTATCTCTTTGAGTTCGGTGACCAGCTTGTCGTTAAGCTGTAAAATGTCGTACATGGTGGGATTGGAAAAAGTTGATAGAAGATCGAGCGCATTTTAATACCTGCTGATTAGAGGTTTTCAAGAGTAGATGCGCGGAAGGAAGTTATTTTATTGAAAAGAATGAAACAAGGAGCGTTCCTTGTCAATTGTTACTGAACTAGTGTTAATATTTGGACTAAAGATCGCAAGAAAGTGGCCTGTAAACGGCTATTTGCCTGGGAGGATTTGATCAAAACAGTGCAACGAAAAAAGGGCGTCTAGTTGCCAGCAAACTCCAAAAAGCCTCAATGCAGCACTAAAAACAGTCGAAACAGCAAAGGGAACAATAAGAGAGTGGTGGATTTTAAGGTTGCCGGCTGGCACCGACTTCTCGATTTGAGCAAGGCAAAGATAAGCGGGTTTTTAAATTCAACCTATCTTGCGGCGCTTTTTTCAGCAAATGCAAATTATTTTTTTTGAAATATTTTACCAAAGCCCCATTTTGAGGTGCTTTCAACTGGAAAAACGCTGGAAATTAAACGAATAATGGATCAAAATGTTGTAAAGCATTTCTGACACAATTCAGAGGCCGCTTTATAACATTTTCCTCATTCAAAATACATCAATCCTCTCTGCATTTCCCAGCTACAGCTTAGACGAAGGCAGGAACGCAAGGGCGGGAACATAATACACACCAGATTATATGCTGCAACTCAAAACTATCCGCGAAGAAAAACAACGCGTTATCACCGGCCTGCGCAAACGCAACTGGGCCGGGGCTCAACTCAAAGTCATCGACAAAATCCTCAGCCTCGACGAAGCGCGACGCAGTGGCCAAAAAGCTGTCGACGACCTGTTGGCAGAACAAAACCGCCTCTCCAAGCAAATCGGCCAATTCATGGGCCAGGGAAAAAAAGTCGAGGCAGAAGCCATGAAAGCCCAGGTAGCAGCGCTGAAAGAGCAGTCGAAAGCAGCCGAGGAACAACAACGCGGTATTGAAAGCGAATTAGACGAGTTGATGTACGCCGTGCCAAACTGCCCACATAAAACCGTTCCGAAAGGCAAAACCCCCGACGACAACAAAGTGGCCAAAGACTGGACACAAGCCTTTCCCAAATTACCCGAAGATGCGCTGGCCCACTGGGACCTGGCAAAAAAGTACAACTTGTTCGACCTCGAACTGGGCGTAAAACTCACTGGCGCAGGCTTTCCCGTGTACCGTGGAAAAGGCGCCAGGCTCCAACGCGCCTTGATTCAGTTCTTCCTCGATGAAGCGGTCAAGGCAGGTTACGAGGAAATCATGCCGCCGCACCTGGTCAATGAAGATTCGGCCCGCGGCACCGGCCAATTGCCCGACAAGGAAGGCCAGATGTACCACGCTACTGCCGACAACCTGTACCTCATACCAACGGCAGAAGTACCGGTGACCAACATCCTGCGCGACGAAATCATCCCGGAAAAAGACCTGCCCATCAAAATGACCGCCTATACACCTTGCTTCCGTCGTGAAGCGGGGGCCTGGGGCGCCCACGTGCGCGGGCTCAACCGCGTGCACCAGTTCGACAAGGTTGAAATCGTCGTGATCGACCATCCCGACAATTCCTACAAAACCCACCAGGGTATGTTGCGACACGTGGAAAAACTGATGAAAAAACTGGAACTGCCTTACCGAATCCTCCTGCTTTGCGGGGGCGACATGGGCTTTGCCTCTGCCAAGACCTACGATTTCGAAGTGTGGTCAGCAGCGCAAAAACGCTGGCTGGAAGTGAGTTCTGTGTCGAATTTCGAGACGTTCCAAACCAACCGCCTCAAAGCCCGTTTCCGCGATGCCAACGGGCAAATTCAATTGGCGCACTCCCTGAATGGCTCGGCTTTGGCGCTAGCGCGTATCGTTGCCGCTTTGCTGGAAAACAACCAGACCCCCGAAGGCATCGCCATTCCAAAGGCGTTGTGGAAATACACTGGTTTTAAGATGATTTGACGGTGGACGGTGGACGGTGGACGGTTTGCACATTATTTGCGCTTTTGCTTTGGATTTTATTTAAGCCCCCACACCCAGTATTTATGAAAGA
>CAYVPM010000822.1:0-2638 GCA_964453475.1 uncultured Saprospiraceae bacterium
CCCGTTTTCAACGAAAGTTATAGGCTGAATTTTTTACTCAAAAATCCGTTGAACACGTAGCGGGTCTCATTGTATGTTTCCAGATTTACGGCAAAGGGCCTTTTTTCCCGCGAAAGGGTATCATTTCTCCAGTAAATATCCTGGGTCATGGCTGCCACGCTCGTTTTCACATAGGCATCACCTTTCAGCAAAACCGTGTAGGTTGCGCCCAAAGCGCCCATATTGGTATCAAAATCTCGGGTATAGTAATCGCCAAAAGACTTCCAATCCGCGGTATCCTTTACCGCGTTTTCAGCTTCCTGGCTCAAGCCGCCAATGCCCCAAATGGTAAAAATGCGTTTTTTGTCTTTGCTGGGGAAATACAGGTTAAAGCTTAAATCCTGAAAGGTGTTGTCGATGCGTTCACCCACCAAATGCAAGCCCATTTTATTGAGGATACCGAGGGTGGAGTACCGGTAATTGAGCAGATAGGACGCCCCGCTGCCTTTTTTTATGGGACCTTCGGTGCTGAAATCAAGTCCAAGCATACCCGCCCGAAAGGTATATTGCCGTTTTTCCGGGTTTCCTTTCCTGAAATGGATGTCAAAAACCCCGGAGTAGGCATTGCCGTATTCGGCAGGGAACGCGCCCGTGCTAAAATCTGAATTGCCCAACATGCTCACCGAAAATATGGTGATGCCGCCCCCGGAGGAACCGCGCCGGGCAAAATGGTTGGGGTTTGGGATATCAATACCTTCCAGGCGGAAGAGCAAACCGATGCCGGAATTACCCCGCACCACAATATCAGAACGGCTGTCGCGGCTCGGCTGCACGCCGGGAAAGCCCATGGCCATGCGGCTGGGATCGTTGGCCGAAGCGGCGTAACGTTGGGTTTCATCGACGGAAAAGGAGCGTGCGCTGAGCAAGCTGAGCTCGTTGATGGGTTCGTTGCCGCGCTTGCGGGCGCTGACTACTACTTCCTTCATGGTATTTGCCGCGCCCTCGCTGACCGCAATGTTCATAACTGCCGCTCGAGCGGAATTCAAAATGACCGGATCGCTGAGCCAGGGTTCATAGCCTACATAGCTGCATTGAACCTGGACACGGCCAACTGGCACACCCTTCAAGGAAAATTTGCCCTCCACATCCGTCACTGCACCAATGGCAGGCATGGCGTCCTTGACACTGACCGTTGCGCCAATGAGCGGCTCCAGGGTTTCCTTATCAAGTACCTGACCGAAAATGGTTTGGGTGGGGGACTGCGCTTTCATGACCGTGGCTGCGAATAGCAACAAATACCACAAAACAGTAATTCGTTTCATTTTTGATTGTTTTAATTGATTGATAATCAATGATTACAACTATCAAGGCCTGCTTACTCGCAGCTGTTCGACAGTCCATAATTACTTTAAATGCGAATTCAGTTTGGCTTGGGGGCCGATTGATTGACGGATACTTTCTTTTTCTTCCAAATTTTAATGATCAGGATAGTGCCAAAAACGAGGGCTGCGATTGGGCCGCCAATCATGACTATGGTACCCAGCACCTCCTGCCCGGCACAAGCAATATTGCAGCCTGAATAAATGGTCAAATACCCCAAGCCAATCATCAATACCAGAAATAAGAGTGTAAACAGCACTTTTGCAACCAATTCTGTGTTTTTCCCTTCTAACCGCTCTATTCTTTCAATAACACGTTTCATTTTGGATTTGGCCTTTTTTATCAACCACTCCTTAAACATACCACCCTGTTTTAGGGAGCTTGTTTGCGGTGCTTGATCATGCTGACCAGCTACGGACAAGGCAGTAGATACAAATGCGCTGGCATTGCGAGATGCTGTAGGCTGCTTTACCCATGAAGGCAAACCATTGCCAATAAAAAACCAAAAAACCATTCCAAACGCTACCAGGCATGCGTCAATACCCTTTTGATTCCGGTGATACCGTACAATGCCCCACTTGGCTTTAAGAGACTTTGAAGGGTAAAGGAGCAAACACGAAGCTGCAATAATCAAAAGGATGATTCGCCAATTTGAAGGCTCCAACATCCAGCCTTCAAAATATGCGGCTATTCCAAGGAACAGTGCGAAAAGCGCTATCATTATTTTGGACATGGCAATGATAAAGATAGCAGACTTCGGGTGAGATTTCGCCCAATATGAGCAGTTGAGCATGGTTGTGTTTTTCATAATAAGTCAATAGTTTTTGTATTTAATTGTGAAATAAAAATGGGAAATATTTAATAATAAAGGCAAATATATGCTCATAGCTTAGTGGTTGTAAAATTATATTTTCTCCACATAAAATATAGTTTTATTGAATGTCAATTAACCTACCAAGGCAATAATTCCCTCATTTTATAGTTAATATTGCATCCCAATTCCGCTTTTGGGCCAAACTATCACACAACATGAACAAATACCTCCTGCTAGGTTTCTTCCTATTTATTTTCAATTCACTGGCTGCACAATGTATCTCTGGCGACTGCAAAAACGGCATCGGAACCTATAAGTACCCATCCGGCGCCCGCTATACCGGCCATTTTCAAGATGGCGAGATCCACGGTGTGGGCGTGTGCTATTATACCGATGGCAGCAAGTATCAAGGTGAATGGGCCAACCGTTACCCGGATGGCAAAGGCACGAAAACCTATTCCGATG
>CAYVPM010000823.1:0-2629 GCA_964453475.1 uncultured Saprospiraceae bacterium
GAGTACCCAGTTTGTGAAAATTTAAGGATGAAAAAAATAGTCGTGCTTACTGGCGCCGGCATCTCTGCGGAGAGCGGCATCAAAACCTTCCGGGACAGCGATGGCCTGTGGGAAAACCACCGCATTGAGGACGTGGCTACCCCGGAAGGTTGGGCACATAACCCGGAGTTGGTGCTGGATTTTTACAACCAGCGCCGCGCCCAATTAATGACCACTTTGCCCAACGATGGCCATCGGGCACTGGTTGAATTGGAGCAGCAATACGAAGTTGAAATTGTGACCCAAAACGTGGACGACCTGCACGAGCGGGCAGGCAGTACCCGCGTCCTGCACTTGCACGGCGAGCTGAAAAAAGTGCGCTCTTCCCGCTTCGAACACCTGGTGTATTCCTGGGAAAAAGACCTGCACCTCGGCGATTTATGCGAACGCGGGCACCAGCTCCGGCCGCATATCGTATGGTTTGGCGAGGCGGTGCCCATGCTGGAAAAAGCAGCAGCGCTCGCCGAAAAAGCAGCTATTTTTCTGATTGTCGGTACTTCATTACAAGTATATCCTGCAGCAGGGTTGATGCGGTATGCGCCACCTGATATCCCTTTCTATTTCGTGGACCCAAAGCCACAGCTATCCTGGGAACTTGAAAGGCTTCCCAACTTGAAAGTCATTGCCGAACCGGCATCTACCGGCGTAAAAAAAGTGGTGGAATTGTTGCTCAAGTGAAATCCCTTCCAAAAAAAGGACAGCTTATGGCGCCCTCAATAATGCTTCAATAAAGCGCCCATGCAAATCAGGACCCGCCTTACCTTCTTGTTTCTCCTGCTTTCTGCCTGCATCCTCGCTGCAGTGCTCTTTGGGGTACATTGGCTGTTCAAAAAAAACACGGAAGAAACCTTTTTTCAGGGCTTGAATTCAAAAATCGAGCTGACAGCGCAAACTGTGCTGAAAAACGAACAAGCATTACAACCTCTGGCGCACGACTGGATCGCGCCCGAAGGGGACACCTTGCCTTTCCTGGAAAACATCACCGTTTTTGACAATTCCTATACGCGGGTCTTTTCGATTCGCCAGGCAGCGGTACCAGTGTCGTTCCGCGATCTGCAGGAAATTTACCAAAAAGGCGAAACCCGCTTCAAACATTTCAACCTGCATGCCCTGGGAAAAAAAATCAATACGCCAACGGCGCAATACGTTGTTGTTGCCGAGGGCTATTGCGATCCCGCCGAAGTTGAAAACCTGCGCAACATCCTGATCTACAGCTTTTTGATCGGTATGATGCTGGTGGCAGTTTCCGGCTGGTATTATGCTGGAAAAGTTTTGCAACCTGTATCTCAAATCGTCAATGAAGTTGAAAAAATACAACCCAGCGACCTGAGTCGGCGGGTAGCCACAGGGAACGGCCGGGATGAGATTGCCCGGATGGCTGAAACGTTCAACAACCTGCTGGATCGGGTGGAACAGGCATTTCAAATGCAGCGCATGTTCGTTTCCAACGTTTCCCATGAGTTGAAAAACCCGCTTACCGCCATCAGGGCCCAACTTGACGTGGCCCTCCAGCGCGAGCGGGAACCGGAAGCCTACCGAAAGGCCCTGCAAAGTGTGCTGGAGGACATAAGCGATTTGGCGGAAACAGAAAAGAAACTCTTACAACTGGCCAGACTGTACAACAACCCGCAAAACATACAACTCTCCCCTACCCGACTGGATGAACTGCTGTGGCTGGCTGCGGAACAACTGCAGAAACAGTATCCCGATTATCGTTCCAGCATCGAATTTGGCGAAATGCCGGAAAGCGAAGAAGGCCTGTTGGTGTCTGCCAACGAGCCGCTGTTGCGCCTTGCCTTGCTCAATCTCATGAACAACGCCTGCAAATATTCCCCAGACAATTCTGTCCGAATCCAGGCCATTTTCGAACCCAACGGTGCGCATGTAATCGAGGTGATCGACAATGGCCCAGGCATCCCTGAAGCTGAACACGCCTTGATTTTTGAACCATTTTACCGCAGCTCAAGGCACTTGACTGTCAAAGGCACCGGAATCGGCCTTTCACTGGTAAAAACCATACTAAACTTGCACCAGATCGGGCTTTCTGTCGAAAATCCGGGTAGTGGCGGCAGTGTTTTCCGCCTTCGATTTCCCTAAAGCGGGTTACCTTGCTCGCTCAAATTGGCTAAATTCAGCTCCCATTCGCTCAACAAATTGCACATGAAGTACCTTACAACTTTACTTTTCAGCATCTGCCTGTTCATTTCAAACGCCTGCAATGCCCAACAGACCACCCTTGAAATCCATTTAGGAAATGGGAAAGTGGTGCAATTGCTCGACTCTTCCGATGCTTCAAAAGCCATCACACAGGACCGTATGGACGGCTTTTTCGAAAAAGTGAGGGCGGGAGAAATGTCTATTCAAATGAAAAAGGCGCTGGCGCCAGGACAAACGCGGGAAAGCCTTTTGCCCGAATATGTTCAATTCCTCCGGGAAGACGTGAGCAGTTTTAGCGCAGAAGACATCAAGTTTTTGACTGCTGTCGTGCAAAAGATGTACCAGACGGTAAGTGAGGTGGGATCGGCTATTTTCCCCGACACCCTGAAACTCATCAAGACCAAGGGCAAGCATTACGGAGACGGCGTGTGGT
>CAYVPM010000824.1:0-2624 GCA_964453475.1 uncultured Saprospiraceae bacterium
AAGCAATAAAAGCAAGTCACCTGCTACCCTTTTTGAAAACGCTAAAAAACAGGTAAAAGGCATTCATGGCGCAGGGGTGAACTACATCACGGAAATTATGATGACCTACAACTATGAATCCTTTGCAAACTTGAATAAAAATCCGCTAACCGTACTCATTGATGTAGGGGGACTAAACCTTAAAAAGACGTATTCTAACTACGCTGGAGAAGATTATGCGCTGTTTTGTGAAATTGTGACTGAAATCAAAAATGAATTGGGACTACGGAATATGTTGGAAGCCGATAGTTTTTTCAATCAGATTTACTGGAAAATTCGCGATTAAAAATTGCCTAAAAAGGAATCCAAGTATAACACAAAACCTGAAAACAAGTAAAATCAGACTGGTATGAAACGATACTTACGAATCATGTTAGGAGCCAAAAGCGTTCATGCCGAGGAAGGCTATCAAGGCTGTTTTATTGGGGCTGATTTTGACATCGAGCAGGATTTATCCAAGCAACTGCCTGAAAACTGGCGGGAGTTCAACCTGAAATTCATCCCCATTTGGCTGGAGAAGAATCCAGATAAAAGCAAAATCGCCGCTGGACTTTCCTGTGGTGCTTTGTGGACTATATCCAAAGGAATCAACATTGGGGATATTGTACTTTGTCCAAATGGCTTAGGGGCGTATCATGTAGGAGAGGTTATATCAAACTACTTCTACTTTGAGGGTGGAGTGCTACCACATCGCAGGTCAGTAAAATGGTATCCAGTCACCGTTGACAGGTCTGCCATGACCGAGGCACTTCGCTATTCCACAGGGTCAATCGGCACGGTTAGCGACATCAGCAGGTACGCCGAAGAGATTGAGATGTTGATTGGCAGTAACAAACCTCCCACCATTTTCAGCACAGATAGTACGGTTGAAGACCCTTCCGTGTTTGCCTTGGAAAAGCATCTGGAAGAGTTTTTGGTACAAAACTGGAAGCAAACCGAACTGGGCAAGCATTACGACATTTATGAGGATGAAGGGGAATTGGTAGGTCAACAATATGCAACAGACACTGGCCCAATTGATATTTTGGCAGTCAGCAAAGACAAGAAAACATTGTTGGTGGTGGAGTTGAAAAAAGGAAGGGCAAGCGATAATGTGGTTGGTCAAATACAACGCTACATGGGGTATGTGCTGGAAGAGTTAGCAGAGAAGAACCAGCAGGTCAAGGGGGTCATCATTGCCTTGGAAGATGATTTGAGAATTAAGCGGGCATTATCAGTTGCTCCCAATATTGAGTTTTATCGTTATCAGGTGAGTTTCAAATTATTCAAAAACTGACATGGATAATATAGACAAACCCGAACGGCTTACCCAAAACCGCATCGTCCAACTGTTCAAGGAGCAGTTGCATTACCAATATTTAGGCAATTGGGAAGACCGATACAACAACCAAAACATCGAAGAAAGTTTGTTGCAAAACTTTCTGGCAGAGCAGGGGCATATTCAAGTGCTGATAACCCGTGCCATCAAACAGTTGAAAGACGCTGCCAGTGACCCGAATGAGAGCCTGTACAACAACAACAAGAATGCGTACAGTTTGCTGCGGTACGGGGCTAAAGTCAAAGCCGAAGCAGGCGATAATTATGAAACGGTTCCCTTCATTGACTGGAAAAACCCTGAAGCCAATCATTTTGCCATTGCGGAAGAGGTCACTGTTTTGGGCAATCGGGAGAAGCGTCCTGACATTGTGCTGTATGTCAATGGAATAGCCGTAGGGGTCATAGAACTCAAACGAAGCACCGTATCCATCGGAGATGGCATCCGGCAAAGCATTACGAACCAGCAAAAGGAATTTATCCAACCATTTTTCAGCACGGTGCAATTTGTGTTTGCTGGCAATGATACCGAGGGACTGCGATACGGAACGATTGGTACCGGGGAAAAATACTACTTGAAATGGAAGGAGGGAGACAGCGATGAAGGGATGTATCAGGTGGATAAATACCTGCTTAAAATGTGCAACAAGCAACGTCTGCTGGAGTTGATGTATGATTTTGTGCTGTTTGATGGCGGTGTAAAAAAACTGCCACGGGTGCATCAGTATTTTGGCATCAAAGCCGCCCAAGAGAGCATCCGAAAAAGAGAAGGCGGCATCATCTGGCATACTCAAGGAAGTGGCAAAAGTATTGTTATGGTGCTGTTAGCCAAGTGGATATTGGAAAACAATCCCAATGCTCGTGTAGCCATTATCACTGACCGGGATGAACTGGATAAACAGATAAAACGAGTTTTTGAAGATGCCGGAGAAACGATTTATCGCACTACCAGCGGCAAGGATTTAATGAACCAACTGGCACAGCCCAAACCCATGTTGCTGTGTTCACTGGTGCATAAATTCGGCAAACGGGAGGTGGAGAATTTTGATGAGTTCATCCATGAATTGGAAAATCAGCCCACCAAAACCATCGGCGAACTCTTTGTATTTGTGGATGAGTGTCACCGAACCCAGAGCGGCAAACTGCATAAAGTAATGAAGGCAATGCTTCCCAATGCCTTGTTTGTCGGTTTCACAGGCACCCCACTTTTGAAGAAAGACAAGCAAACCAGTCTGGAGGTGTTTGGCAAATACATCCACACCTATAAATTC
>CAYVPM010000825.1:0-2620 GCA_964453475.1 uncultured Saprospiraceae bacterium
GACATCCCGCAATTCAAGTTCAAAACCCTGGGCGAAGAACAGCCCAATATGAGCGATGATGACTACCGCCTCCTGGTTGAAAAAGGCATCGCGCACTGCCAGCGCGGCGATGTTTTTCAAGTGGTGCTCTCCCGCGCTTTTTCCCAGGCATTCACAGGCGACGAATTCAATGTGTACAGGGCTTTGCGCTCCATAAATCCATCGCCCTATCTGTTTTTTGCCGATTATGGCGACTACCGTTTGTTCGGTTCCTCTCCGGAGGCACAAATCATTGTCAACCAGGGGCAAGCCGTATTGCACCCCATCGCCGGCACGTACCAAAAGACGGGCGACGAAGCAACAGACCATGCCGCCGAGCAAGCGCTGCTGCTCGACCCCAAAGAAAACGCCGAGCACATTATGCTCGTCGATCTGGCCCGCAACGACCTTAGCCGACACGCAGAAAAAGTACAGGTAGAAGCCTTCCGGGAAGTACACCGCTACTCGCACGTTATTCACCTGGTATCGAAGGTCACAGGCAAGGTTAGCGCCGATGCCTCGCCATTTGCCTTGCTGGCCGACACGTTTCCGGCTGGTACCCTGAGCGGTGCGCCCAAAGTGCGCGCCTTGCAAATCATCCGAGAAAACGAGCCAACGCCCCGTGAATGGTACGGCGGCGCCATTGGCCTGATAGAATTTGGCGGCGGCCTCAACATGGCCATTATGATCCGTTCTTTCCTCAGTCGCGCCCAAAAACTGCATTTCCAGGCAGGCGCTGGAGTTGTAGTCAGCTCCTCGCCCAAAGGGGAACTCATGGAAATCCGTCATAAACTTGGCGCTTTACGCCAGTCCATCATACGCGCTGAAAAACTATAACCCGCTATGCAAAAGATACTGTTGCTCGACAATTACGACTCCTTTACCTACAATCTGGTGCACCTGTTGAAGGAAATAGGTGGCTGCGACATCACCGTCAAACGCAACGATGCCATCGAAGTGCTGGATGCTGCCGTTTTTGACAAAATCATCCTGTCGCCCGGGCCCGGCATACCAGAAGAAGCGGGTATTTTGATTCCACTCATCAAGGCGTTTATGGGCAAAAAACCGATGTTCGGGGTTTGCCTGGGCCATCAGGCTATTGCAGAAGCCAATGGCGCACGCCTGGTCAACCTGCCAAAGGTGTTCCACGGTGTTTCCACAGAAATGCAGCTGACCCCAACACCCGGATTTGTATTTGAAGGCATCCCCCCCAAATTCCGCGCCGGGCGCTACCATTCCTGGGCAGTAGCAAAAGACACTTTGCCAGACAGTTTCAACATCACCGCCACCGACGAAACGGGTGAAATAATGGCCTTCCAACACCAAAAATTCGATGTGGCGGGCGTTCAGTTTCACCCGGAGTCCATTATGACGGAACATGGCGCGAGGATGTTGGAGAATTTTTTGAAACGCTGACCATTCACGGACATCCGAACTGGTTTCAGGCCGAACAAATTTAGCGACAATACCATTAAAGGCTATAGCCAACACGGTCACTCAAATCATACAAAATCACTTTAATCACCGTATAATCACCGTAATGATAGACGCATGCGACAAATCCTGAATCAACTTTTTGAACACCAGACCCTCAGCGCTGATGCTGCCAAATCCGTCCTGTTGCGTATCAGCGACGGCGACGGCACCGAGGCGCAACTGGCCGCTTTTATGACCGTGTTTTTGATGCGCAGCATAACGCCGGAAGAACTGGGCGGTTTCCGGTCGGCATTGATGGAGCTGTGCCTCGATCCCAAATTGGGCACCCGGGAAGCAATAGACCTTTGCGGCACGGGTGGCGATGGCAAAAACACTTTTAATATTTCAACCCTGGCCGCTTTTGTCGTGGCTGGCGCAGGCGGAAAGGTGATAAAGCACGGCAATTACGGGGTGTCTTCGGTGAGTGGTTCCTCCAATGTGCTGGAGGCTATGGGCTATAACTTTTCAACCGATCCGGCACACCTGAACCGTTGCCTGGAACGCGCAGGGATTTGTTTTTTGCACGCACCGCTGTTTCACCCTGCGCTCAAGCGGGTAGGGCCGGTGCGCAGGCAACTTGGCATCAAAACGTTTTTTAACATGCTGGGGCCATTGGTCAACCCCGCACGACCAAACTACCGCATCACCGGCGTTTTTAACCTCGAACTGGCGCGGCGTTACCACTATATTTGCCAGCAAACGGAGGAAACATACGTGGTACTGCACAGCCTTGATGGTTACGACGAACTATCCCTGACCGCCCCGGTAAAATTGTTCCAAAAATCGGGAGAGCAGGTATGCAGTCCCGCTGCCTTGGGTTTTGAAACGCTTACCCAAGCCTCCATTTTTGGCGGTGGCAGTGTAGCCGAAGCCGCGCAAATTTTTCAAAATGTGCTGCAAAACAAATCCACAGCAGCCCAGCGCAACGTCGTCATCGCCAACGCCGCCCTGGCCCTGCAGTGCCTCGGCCTCCACGCCGGTTTTCCCGATGCCGTCGCCGCGGCTACCGAATCCCTCGACGCTAAAAAAGCCTCACATGCCTTTCAAACCATGCTTCAAACCTCATAATACAGCGTCCCTTCTCCGCCAGGAGGCGCAACCCCATTAGCCAATAATCTCATTATCA
>CAYVPM010000826.1:0-2617 GCA_964453475.1 uncultured Saprospiraceae bacterium
CCTCACCAACTACACCAACAATGCAGCGCATACGGATATCGACTTCCCCGTCGTGAGCAACACGGCGGAATTAGAGGACATCAACGTGCAGGTATGGCCCAACCCAATGCGGGAACAGCTGGAGCTACGAGCAGCGGGCTTGCCCGGAGGGGAATACCGTTTTGCGCTACAGGATGCGCTGGGCCGGGAAGTTGATTCTACGGCAGTGCAGGGCGAAAGGGCGGTGCTGGACGTGCGTGATTTGGCGCCGGGGGTGTATTCCTGGAGCTTGAAGGGATGGAATGGAAGGCTGGCCAGCGGGATAGCGTTGAAGTGAGTGCGGAATCCGGAGTGCGGAATGGCACATCATTGCTCTAGATGGAGCTGGAAAACATAACCACAAAAAAATACAGACCAGCACGAAAGTTTCAAGATAATTATTGGATTGGTCCTTCAAAAGTGTAGGCAATGTCTGCCTGGCCAGCCTTGACCCAAAGGATGGTACCGCGCACCTGAGATTCAGTTGCGCTGCATTTCCAATCCATTCTGCCTTCTTTTTCGCTTGTCATCACCATTTCAATGGTCAGCGAACCATCTTCGGCAGGGGTGCAGGTAAACGCTGAAGCCGGGAACCCATATTTCAGGCATTCAGAACTTTCCACCGCCTTGTTTTTAAAGGACAGGATCTCTGAATTTTCCACCTTGCCGCCGGAACTGAGTGTGATGTTATACTGCTTGCCTTCCAATTGCGCGCAGGTCATGGCGGCGGGTTTAGCAGCTTTTTCTTGGTCCGCAGGAGCGGGGGTTTGGGCATTGCAGGAAAAGAGGATTGCCAACATGAATGCGCATTCCGCAAAGATAGATTGTTTCATAATAATACAGGTTGAGTGAATGATTGTCGGAAATCGTTCAAAAGTACAAATTAAACTGTCATTATTTTCTTTTTTTTGTGTTTATATTGACGCGACAAGCATGAAAAAAAGCAGAACTGAAATCAAAACCTACGAGCTTGACGCTGGGTTCTTCCGGCTGCCCAAATGGAAGCCAAAAACGAAGCTACTGTTCGTGCCATACTGGCTGCCATGGATTCCGGCGAGTATGCCAAGTTCGATCAATACTGCTCCGCCGACTACCAGTTTAACAATCCTTTTCTACCTCAGCCCTTCATTTTTACAGACGAGTTCAATGCCGAGGGCAAGCTGAAAGTCCGCCACGTTCAGTTTGATACGGGCGCGTTCAATGCGCAGTTGATGGCGGAGAAGTAGGGGGTAATTCATGGCCTGCGAACAGGCTGCCGCTATAACATTTGAGCCACTCCAACACAAAGTCGGAGTGGCTCAATTGCTTTCCTGCGAAGCAGCATACTGCGCTTAGTACTCGTCCTCGTTGAAAAAGAAGTCGTCGTGGCGCGGGTAATCGGGCCAAATGTCCTCGATGCCTTCGTACAGCTCTCCGTCGTCTTCAAGCTCTTCCAGGTTCTCGATTACTTCTGGTGGCGAACCGGAGCGGATGGCATAGTCGATCAGCTCGTCTTTGGCGGCGGGCCAGGGGGCTTCTTCCAGGAAGGAAACTAATTCGAGCGTCCAATACATATATTGTCTCTTTTGATAGGTTTACGTTTGTAGAATGAGCAAGTTGTTTGCGGATAGGTTGCTTCGCTAAACGAATGAATGTGGAATTTGGTTTACAAAATCAACATGGCATCGCCATAACTGAAGAAACGGTACTTTTCTTTCACCGCCTGGTGGTATGCTTCCATTACCAGTTCAATGCCGCCAAAAGCCGCGACCATGATGAGCAGGCTGGATTTTGGCAGGTGGAAATTGGTGATCATGGAGTTGGCAATGCTGAAATCGTAGGGCGGGTAGATGAACTTGTTGGTCCAGCCTTCTACGGGTTTCAACATGTTTTCTGCGGACACAGCGGTTTCGATGGAGCGCATGGAAGTAGTGCCGACAGCACATACCTTCTTTTCGGCCATCATGCTTTTATTCACCGTTTCAGCGGCCTCCTGGGAGATGCGGAAATACTCCGCTTCCATCTTATGCTTGGAAAGGTCTTCCACATCGATGGTGCGAAAGGTTCCAAGGCCGATGTGCAGGGTCAATTCTGCAAACGTGACACCTTTTAGTTCGAGGCGTTTCATCAACTCGCGGCTGAAGTGCAGGCCAGCCGTCGGGGCAGCTACTGCGCCCAATTCTTTGGCATAGATGGTCTGGTAGCGCTCGCGGTCGATGGCTTCAGGCTCTCTTTCAATGTATTTCGGGATGGGCGTGTTGCCCAAACGCAGCAGTTCGTTTTGGAATTCATCTTCTGTGCCGTCAAACAAAAAACGGATGGTACGACCGCGGGAAGTGGTATTGTCCACAACCTCCGCAACGAGTGCATCATGCCCGTCTTCATCCTCGAAGTAGAGTTTGTTGCCGACGCGGATTTTCCGGGCCGGGTCAACCAGTACGTCCCACAAACGGGCGCTGTGGTTGAGTTCGCGCAGCAGGAATACCTCGATTTTTGCGCCGGTTTTTTCTTTCTGGCCATAAAGCCTGGCTGGGAACACCTTGGTATTGTTGAAGATCAGCACATCCCCATCGTTGAAATAGCCGAGCAGGTCTTTAAAAACCTTATGTTCGATTTTTCC
>CAYVPM010000827.1:0-2614 GCA_964453475.1 uncultured Saprospiraceae bacterium
GCCTGCGCGTTGATGGACTGGGCGTCCTGGAAGTGGCCGGGGCCGGCGTGGGTGGACAAAATCCTCGAATCCAAGCGCCGCGAAGTATCGGAACGACAGGCCAAACAGCCTTGGCGTGCCCTGGAGTTGAATCCGCTTTTCAGCCGTGCATGTCTTTCCCTCAGTGACCTGCTTTCCCGAAGTGATCAGATGGGTATCATAGCTGAATTTAAGCGAAAGTCGCCGTCGAAAGGGACAATCAATACAGGAGCCGATCCTTCGGAAGTCGCGCGCGCATACGTGCAGGCGGGAGCCTCCGGCATCTCTGTGCTGACCGATGGCCCGTTTTTTGGCGGCAGCAACGCCGATCTGTTGGCGGTGCGCGAGGCTGTTCAGCGGCCAATCCTCCGCAAAGAATTTATCATAGACGAATACCAGGTAGTGGAAGCCAAATCCATCGGCGCCGACCTGATTCTGCTGATCGCCGCGGCTTTGAGTCAGGCAGAGGTGAAATCCTTGTCCGACCTGGCACATTCGCTGGGCATGGAAGTGCTGCTTGAATTGCACGATGAGTCAGAGATCAACCACATAGCCCCTGATATTGCCTTGATCGGCGTGAACAACCGCAACCTGAACACGTTTGAAACTACGTTACAAACCTCTTTCGACATGGTAGAAAAATTGCCAACAGATAAGATGCTGATTTCGGAAAGTGGCTTGCACCGGGTTTCAGACATACTCGAATTAAAATCAGCAGGTTATCACGGTTTTCTGATCGGGGAGGCATTTATGAAAACGGGCGATCCGGGCAAGGCAAGCGCTGAATTTGTCCGGGCCATCGGTACGCCGCCAGCGTTACTTGCATCATGAAAAAACTGCTCCTGAAAGTATGCGGGCTCCGGGAGCCTGATAACATCCAGGCTGTCAGTGCGCTGGGGGTCGATATGCTGGGTTTTATATTTTACCCGCCGTCGCCGCGCTATGTCGGGAAAGATGGGGCCGATTTCAGGCCCTCCATGCCAGGACAAAAAAAAACAGGGGTGTTTGTCAATGATTCAGCGGAAAAAATGGCGATGATAGGACAGGCTTTTGCGCTTGATGCGCTGCAACTGCATGGCCAGGAATCACCGGAAATTTGCTATGAACTGCGCGACCGTTTCCACATTATCAAAGCCTTTCCGATTGCGGATGAGGCCGATTTCATGAAAACCAAAACCTACGAAGGCGCATGTGATTATTTTCTCTTCGATACCAAAGGCCCGCGCCACGGTGGCAACGGATTTGCTTTCGACTGGAACATTCTGGAAGCGTACACAGGTGATACACCGTTTTTACTCAGTGGCGGCATTTCGCCCGGCGATGCCTTGAAAATAAGAACAATCGAGCACCCAAAGCTGGCAGGGCTGGATTTGAACAGCCGGTTTGAAGTTAGCCCGGGGCTGAAAAATGTGGAAGCGCTACGCGCATTTATTAATTTGCTAATTAGCTAATGTGATAATTAGCCAATGGGCACATCATTTTTTCTTGGGCTTGACTTTTGTTTTTCAGCGCTTTAATCAAAACAATGGTATAAGTGCTGGAAAGTCCATTCAATTAATTGTACAAGTATTGTGCAAATTAGCTAATTATCACATTAGCTAATTATCAAATTAGATACAACATGTTCAAGGTTTCAAGCAATGGTTTTTACGGCAGTTTTGGCGGCGCCTTCATCCCGGAAATGTTGTGGGCGAACGTGCAGGAACTTGCCGATGCATACCTCGTTTTTTTGAGTGACCCCGGTTTTATGGCGGAGTACAACAGCCTGCTGCGCGACTTTGTTGGTCGGCCGACGCCGCTGTACCATGCTGCACGGCTCTCGGAAAAATTTGGTGCGAACATCTTCCTGAAACGGGAAGACCTCTGCCATACCGGCGCCCACAAAGTGAACAATACCGTGGGGCAAATATTGATGGCCGAGCGTCTGGGAAAGAAGCGCATTATTGCCGAAACCGGAGCGGGGCAACATGGTGTGGCAACTGCGACCGTCTGCGCCTTGCGCGGACTGGAATGTACCGTGTTTATGGGTGAAGTGGACATTAAGCGCCAGGCGCCCAATGTGGCCCGCATGCGGATGTTGGGCGCGGAGGTGCGGCCCGCCACCTCCGGTAGCGCCACATTGAAAGATGCCACCAATGAAGCCATTCGCTACTGGATTAATCACCCCTCCGATACACACTACATCATCGGTTCTGTGGTGGGGCCGCATCCATACCCCGATTTGGTAGCCCGCTTGCAAGCTGTCATCAGTGCAGAAATGCGGACGCAATTGAAGGAAAAAACGGGCAGCGAACTGCCCAATGCCGTGATCGCTTGTGTGGGCGGCGGCAGCAATGCGGCCGGTGCTTTTTACCATTTCCTGGACGAGCCGGAGGTACGGCTCATTGCAGCAGAAGCTGCGGGCATGGGCATTAACAGCGGCAAAAGTGCCGCTACTTCAGTACTGGGCACCCCGGGCATCATTCACGGCAGCCGTACCCTGTTGATGCAGGATGGGGACGGCCAGATTGTAGAACCACATTCCATTTCCGCAGGGCTTGATTACCCTGGCATTGGGCCTCTGCACGCGCACTTGCACGCGAGTGGGCGCGCGGAG
>CAYVPM010000828.1:0-2611 GCA_964453475.1 uncultured Saprospiraceae bacterium
AATATCAGCGGCTACCCGTTTATTGGCGACGGTGTGTGGAGAAGCGATGACAAAGGGGAGACCTGGACGCCTTACGGCCTTGCCAGCCAGCGCATCGTTTCCAAGCTGATTGTCAACCCCGGCGGTTCAGGAAAAGTTTATGCAGCGACCATGGGGCTCCCTTTTCAGCGGAACAACAACCGCGGCCTCTACAAAGGTTCCGTTGTCAATTCCGCATGGCAGTCGTCGCTGTTTGTTTCCGACCAAACCGGCATCATCGATATGGTGGTGTCGCCAAGCGACCCGTCCACCCTGTATGCTGCCGCCTGGGATCGTATCCGCAACAACCAGGAAAGCCTTATTTCGGGCGAAAATGGCCGCATTTGGAAAAGCACGAATGGCGGCATCACCTGGAGCCAACTCTCGGGCGGTTTGCCAGAGGGCGTACAATCCCGGATTGGCCTTGCCATTGACCCCAGCAATCCGCAGCATTTGTTTGCTTCTTTTGTTGGCACAAACCTGTCATTTTCCGGCCTGTATGAAACGCATGATGGGGGCGTTTCCTGGCAATTGAACCCTACCAATGGGTTAAACATGAATTTCCAAAGCACTTTCGCCTGGTACTTCGGGAAAATACGCATCAACCCCTACAACCCGCAAGACATCTGGCTGCTGGGCGTCACCTCTTACCGTTCCACCGATGGCGGCCAAAACTGGTCGCTGGGTGCAGGTGGTCAGCAAGGTGTACACGCCGACCACCACGACCTGGCCTTTTTATCGGCCACCGAGTTTTTGCTGGCCACCGACGGCGGCCTCTACCGCAGCACCGACAATGCCGACACCTGGGCGCGTGCGGAAAACATCCCAACCACCCAGTTCTACCGGGTAGCATACAACCAGCACAGCCCCGACTTCTACTATGGCGGCGCGCAAGACAACGGCACCTCCAAGGGCAATGCGTCGGCGATTAACAACTGGAACCGCGTGTACGGAGGCGATGGATTCCAGGCAGTTTTTCACCCCAGCGACCCGAATATTTTCTATTACGAATATCAAAATGGAGCCATTGGCGGTACCACCGATGGCGAGAATTTTGACAATGCTACTGAAGGCATCGACTCCGACGACCGCCGCCACTGGGACATGCAGTACATCCTGAGCCATCATGATCCCAATGTGATGTATACGGGCACCTACCGACTGTACAAAAGCTACGGCCACCTGCCTTTGTGGTCGCCGATTACCGACGACCTCACCGACGGCATTGTTTTTGGATCGCGGTTCCATACCATCAGCACCCTGGACGAAAGCCCGCTCGACCCCGAGCAGGTATATGTGGGCACCAATGACGGCAATCTTTGGCTTGTCAATACCGTCACCAAGGGGAAAACCAGCATCAGCGCCGGACTTCCCAAACGCTATGTGTCGTCTGTGAAAGCTTCTCCCAGCAACCCAAGCCGCGTTTTTGTATCCCAAACGGGTTACCGCGACAATGATTTCACGCCGCGCCTGCACCGCTCCGACGACAAAGGGAACAGCTGGACACCCATCGCGGGCGACCTGCCCAACCTGGCCATCAACGACATTCAAATACTGCCCGGGCACCAGGATTCGGTCATTTTCGTTGCTACCGATGGCGGCGTATACCTGACTTTCAACAATGGACAACACTGGGAACGGCTCGGCGCCGGCATGCCATTTGTACCGGTGTATGACCTGTCGTTTAACCTCTCGAAAAAAACGCTCATTGCCGGCACCTTTGCCCGCAGTATTATGAGCTTCCCGATTGATTCGCTGCGCATCGGCGAAAACTCATCCACCTTCAGCCCAGGCGGCGTAGCGCCCCCTATCCTCACTTTAAGTCCTACACTGGCCTACAGCAGCACCTACCTGGCGGTCGACAACCTGAAATCGAATCAAAGCGCCGAAGTTTTTATCACCGATTTTTCCGGCAGAACCCTTTGGAAAGAAATTTACAAAGGCTTTGGGAAACACGATGCAGCGATCGACCTGAGCAATTTTGCGCCAGGCGCCTATCTTGTATTTGCCCGAAGTAATGGAAAGGTGTGGGGAACGAAGAAGTTTGTTGTCGCAAAATGAAATAGGAATGATGAGTTATGAATGATGAGAGATGAATGGGCACAGCTTTGATTTTTAATTGGGATAGGTTTTTCAGCACTCAATTTGGATGCCTGGTATATTTGCTGAAAACCTCATCTAAACCTGAAAACGGATAATGAGCCCACTCATCACTCATCATTCATCATTCATCATTCTTTTTGGCTTTGTCTTTGCCTTGCTCGTCCCGCCATTCCAATCGCCCGACGAGCCGAACCATTTTTTTCGGGCCTGGCAGGTAAGCGAAGGCGTTTTTTTTCCGGAAAAGGTAGATAACAGGCTGGGCGGGACATTGCCAGTCAGTTTGAGTCAAGTGCGTGATTCCTTCTTGTTTTTGAAAAATAATTCAAACGGCCGCCTGCATTTCAGCACCTTGTGTGCTGCGCTGGCGATCCCGCTGGACACTGAAAAACGGCATTTTGCCGACTTTGCGAATACGGCCATTTATGCGCCCACGGCTTATATCCCCCAAGCGGCGGCCATCGCGGTTTTTCGGCCATTGGGGGCTACACCT
>CAYVPM010000829.1:0-2606 GCA_964453475.1 uncultured Saprospiraceae bacterium
CCATTGCCCCGGGGGCGCTCATCCGCAGTGGTTTTTTTACCAGCAACCGCAATTTTGAGGGCGCCCGCGGCGGCGACGATATTTACCGTTTCGAGCAACGGGTGCCTCCGCCCAAACCGCCCGGGGTAGATACGACGCCGACAAAACCGATTGTCCACAAAATTGTGCTGGAAGGTTATGTGCTGGAAAAAATACTCAACGACCCAGCCGACCCGAACAGCAAGGTGCTGGGGCGAAAGCCATTGAACGAGGCGGCCGTCCAGGCAGATTTTGGCGGGAAAAAGCAGCAGTTTACGACCAAAGAAGACGGTTTTTTCAGCCTTGAACTGTCAGACAACATGGACTACAATTTTACGGCATCGCTCGCGGGATACCTTTCCAACAACGGGAAATTCAGCACCAAAGGCATCGCCAAAGACCCCAAAAACCCCACCCAGACCTTTGAGATCGAAATCGTTTTGGACAAAATATTCCGAAACCGGGAAATCGTGCTGGAGAACATTTATTATGACTACGACAAATGGGACATCCGACCCGATGCCGAGCCTACCATGGACCGCCTGGCAGACGTTTTGCGCCAAAACCCGAAAATACGCATCCAGCTCGGCAGCCACACCGATTGCAGGGGGCAACGACAGTTACAACCAAAACCTTTCGCAGCGGCGCGCCCAAAGCGCAGTCAACTATTTAATATCCAAAGGCATCGATCCGGAAAGGCTCTCTGCCATTGGCTATGGGGAGTCACAGCCTACAGCATCCTGTATCTGTGCACGCTGCACGGAGGCAGAACACCAGACAAACCGACGGACGACTTTTAAGGTGGTGGAGTAGAGGTTATAGTGGTGAACCAATTTAGTTGCTGAAAAATGGGCCAATGAATTCCTTGGGAAAGATAAAGTAGTGGGCCTGCCCAAACGCATGATTGTGGAATTGGGAAGTGATTTTTTTTAAATGTAAAACGCTAGATGTAAAATTTAAAAGGGAACGAGAAAAAATAAAGGAAAAAATATTGATAGCCTTGGGCCTCTCGATAATAAAGTGCCAGCGCGGTGCCAGAGCTTAATAATTGAGCCCCTTAGCTCCTTCTTTCATTCCTTTTTCTCCTTTTCTTTTAAATTTTACATTTAGAGTTTTACATTCTACATTAAAAAAAACATCAACAGCCCCCGAAATGAGCGCGGTCATTTTATAGTAACTAAGTTGGTTCACCACTAGGGTGTGTCTGAAAAATACTCGCCGGGCCGAGAAGGCATCTTTTGGAACCTGTCCGGCGCGTCTTTTTTAAGCAATAGCATCCACTATTCCTTAAAAAAGCACACTTGGCCAGAACCCAAAACCTACTCTTTTCAGCACCGGCAGCATTTTTCAGACACACCCTAGCGTTCCTCCTTCAATATTACGCAAAGCGCCGCCAGAAAAACCAGGTTTTTAACGATGTACTGACCTACAATGGTAAAGCCATATGGCGCATGCGAAAAAGAAACCTCGGGGAAGAAGAAAAGGGGCATGAAGGTGAATACCATGTGTACTATGGCTGCCATGGCGCCAAACCTGGTAAAATAGCCACTCAGGAAAATCACACCTATCCCTACTTCCCAAATGGCCAGCAATAACAGGTTGGTTTCATCCGGTATCATGCCGAAGGTCAGTACCCGAATGGTGTCTTTGGCCAACATTTCAGCGGGGCTCAGACCCTGAAAGAATTTCAGTATGCCGAACCAAAAGTAGTTGATGCCGATGGCCCAACGGAGCAGGCGGGTAGTGTTGGCGAACAATGAACTGCGCAGTGTAGTAATAACTTCCATAAGATGAGGATTTGGTTAATCGCCTCAAATTTTTGCGGAAAATGCGCAGGGATTCGATAAGCTTAGTCGCCTTGGGCGCTGATTTTGGTCATCAGCCCTTCCAAAAAATGCAGTTTTATGTTAAACCCGGCTTTGAGGGCAGCTATTTGCTCCAATGCCTTTTTGCGCCTTTCTGCCTGGATGCCTGCCCGTAGGTCGTCGGGCCTCACGGCGGTTATCATCACGTTTTTCGCGGTATGTTCGGTGGAAATAAACTCAAAGACTTTTGTTTGATAGCCTTCCGCTTCCAGGATCAGGGCACGGATGCCATCGGTAAGTATCTCGGCCTGCCGTTCTTCCAGTATGCCATGGCGCAGCAGCGGCGCCATCTCGTTTTTGGCGGCCATTTCTTTCCTTATTTGTTTGTGGCAACAAGGGGCTGCTACAATGATCTTTGCTTTGTTGTGGATGCCGGCAGCCAACGCGAGGTCGGTTGCAGTATCGCAGGCGTGCAGCGCGATCAGCATGTCGAGGTGTGCGGGTTTGTATTCGCTGATGTCTTGCGCCAGAAAATGCAGACCATCGAAGCTGGATTCTTTGGCAATTTTGTTGCAAAGCGCTACCAGGTTGGGCCGCAGCTCAATGCCCGTAATTTGGGGGCTCAAACCCATGTTGTTTTGCAAAAAGTCGTACAAAGCAAAGGTCAAGTAGCCTTTCCCTGAACCCATGTCCACAATATGCGGCGCCTTCGGGAAGGCGGTTCCAGTTACCAGGTTTTGGATGGTTTCCAGGTATTTATTGATCTGCCGCAACTTGTCCTGG
>CAYVPM010000830.1:0-2603 GCA_964453475.1 uncultured Saprospiraceae bacterium
GACTTCAGCGCGCCGATCGTCGTCGAACCATTCTTCACGGCGTCGCACAGCGCGGGTTCTGTTGCAGGGGTTTTGGGTAGGTAATTGCGAATAATGGAGGCAATCTTTTCCGGCTCAGCCAGCCCGTTGGTGCGGATCCACTGGTCGTCGCCATCTTTGCCCACCAGCAGGATAGGAGAGTGCTCCTCTTTTAGCGGGGTAAAGACCTTCAGCGCTTTCAGCAAATTATCCACTGTTGTTTTGTTGCCGCTGAGCATCGTCCATCCAGATCCGGCGTTAAATTTTTCCTGCCATTCCTTCATGCGCTCTGGCGTGTCCACAGTTGGGTCGAGGCTGATAGAGATCATGGCCAGATCATGTCCAACATGACTTTCCAGGAGTTGTTTTACTTTGCTGAAGTTGGCGCCCATGGGTGGGCAAATGGTTTTGCAGGTAGTGAACACAAAGTTGATAGCTACCGTTTTGCCTTTAATCAGGTCATAAAAGCGTACGGTTTCACCGTCTTGGTTCAGCAATTCGGCGTTGGGTATTTTCATGCCTCCCATTTCAATGATTGCGTCCTCTGTTGCTCCCCCAGGAAGGCAGCAGGCGGCTTTTTTTTGGGCTTGTAGCATACCTGCAAGCAACATAAACGTGAATATCAGCGACCATTGGTGGTTGTATGTGTTCTTTTTCATATTATGTTTTTTATTTGGCGTCCTTCAAAACTTCCATCAGGATGTACTGTGTGTTGTTAAAGTCCAAACCTTGTGACACACTGGAAACATACAAAAAATAGATGCCTGCCATAGGGAACTGAATAGCAGCCTCATATACACCGGGGACTTTTTCATTTTCTGATAAGTAAACCCTTTTGTTCCATTGACCCGAATTCGTTAGAAAGAGCAGTTGCACGTCTTTCAGGCCGATGACGGGTTCCGCTTTGTCGTGCGGGTGCAGGGCAAAACGGACCATGAAGTCTTTGCCAACGGTTGCGTAACGTTCCGTAAATAAAGGGGTGGTCTTCAGGCTGCCTTGCCTGGCAATGGTTCGCGCCAGTTCAATATTTCCATCGCCCGCAACAGCTAGCTCGAAACAATGCCCGAGTTTTGGGGCATTGCTGTAAAACGCCAGGCAATATTTGCCTGGAGCGCCCAATCGGGCAATGGTTTCATAGTGGCCTGGCGAAGTTTCTTTCAGGCTGCGGTCTACCACCAAGGCGGCTACTGGCCGGTGGCCGTAGTTGCTAAAGTTTCCCATGGGCGCTGCCATGCCTTCTTTGTAATAATAAATCGTTTCGTCCAGCGGGTTGGCAATTACCATGGAATTGCCTCCCGGAACCGGGGTGATGCCGTCTGCCAGGGGCGGGTAAGGGGTTTTGCCAGGCGGGTTGTCGCCTCCGGGGAAATCCACGACGGGTATTTGTTTGCCTTCCACGCCAACAGCTGCCAGCGGAACCATCAGTACCGTGCCGCTGCCGCGGTGCCGGATATAGGCTAATTCATCACTGAAAACTACCTGGTCGGGCATGGATTCCATGACCCCGCGTTGGATGATCCGGTTGCTGGCAGCATCGATGATGTACAGGTAATCATTTTTGGGATTGACCGCGAAGCCCAGCCTCCCACCCGGTGCAAAGCGGATGCGTGATACCCCCACGCCGGCGCTTATGTTATGCCTGACCGCCATTTTTTCAACATCAATGCAACTGATTGTGCCCGCTTCCTGATGTGTAACATATAAGGCCTGAGAAGCGGCAGACCAAACCATAAAACCAGGGCCATTAGCAGTAAGGATATCCGCTGTTTTTTTCAAGGTACCCACTTCAATCACACTGACAGTGCCTTGTTGGTAATTGCTCACAAAAACGCGTCGATTGTCGTCGTCTATTACGATGTCATGGGCGCCTTTGCCCGTTGGGATATTGGCTACTGTATTTAAGGATATCGGGTCTATCACCAGCACCCCGGAATGCTGAGCGGTTCCTTCAGGGCCCTCCTGGTAAGCCACCCACAGGTAGTGGCCATCAGGCTGCAAGACCATTCGGTCGGGCGGGAATTTGCTGGCAATAAACTTGGATATTTTCCAGGTAGCGGTTTCAATCACGGCGATTTCCCGCGCCTCCGGGCATGACACGAAGATACGACTTTTGTCCTTGCTTAAAACCCAGTCCTTACCCCGACTGTGCAGTTGCAACAGGGCGAGGAGTTTGGATCCCCCGTAGCCGAACAAAGGGTCAACGACGGTAATAGTGGGGTCTTCATTCAGCGCAAGCACATAATAGGCATTCAGGTCAAGGTCAGGTTTGCCGAATATCCCGCCGCTTAAAAACGTCTGGATTTTCTCTCGGCAGGCTTTTGGGTCTGCTTCCAATTCATCTGTTTCATCCAGTTTCATCCAGGCAGCCGGGAAGGCACCTGAAATGGGTCTATTGGTGGCTGTGTCTGAAATCTGAAAAGAGAAGCGCACATTGTCTCCTTCTTTGAAAACCGCCTGATTTGGAACTATGTCCAAATGTTCCAACCGGAAATCCACGCGCACCCCTTCTTTGACAACAGTGCCGAGAGGCGCTTGCGACAAGGGGGTGTTGCCAGGTTGGCAAAATATCCCCTGGCAAACCAAAC
>CAYVPM010000831.1:0-2602 GCA_964453475.1 uncultured Saprospiraceae bacterium
ATATCCAGCACCTGCGCGAAATCACAGGGTATGGTCCTGGGGCATTGTTTCCGATGTTGGGACAGCGTTGGCCACGTGCATTTGGCAAGTTATGGGTAACGCTTCACAAAGGAATCATTGCCAATTCGTTTTACACCAAAGAAGTCTACGCTGCTTACATCTCAGCGACTAAAATCCGGGTGATGTATAATATGGTAGAAACGGATGATCGATGCGCTTCCCACCCGCTTGCTAAAAGCGTAAAGACATTCGGAATGGTTGCGAACGTCACATCCAAGGTGAAAAACCATCGCTCTTTTATACAATTAGCAGGCATGTTGAATCAAACTTTGCCCGATCTTGATTTTGTAATATTTGGCAAAATGCCGGCAGAAAACGACCCGTATTTGCAGGCTTTACAAGATGAAATCGCGCATCAAAACATCTCAGACAAATTGAATTTCAGAGGTCTTTGTACCGACACAGCTGAATTGTATGCAAACATGGATGTGCTGTTTCACCCCTATCCTTTCGAGTCTTTCGGCCGCATTTTCATCGAAGCTATGGCCCAGAGTGTGCCCGTTGTGGCGGCTCGTGGTGGTGGCGCCGATGAACTGATTAAGGATGGCGAAAACGGTTTCTTGTTTGATGCAAATGACCTTGAATCAGCTGTTTGCAAGATCAGGAACTTGTGTGAAGACCGCCCGCTTTATGATCGGATCGTTAAAAATGGGCGTGCATTTGCCAGGCAGTTCCAAAGTGAGATAGCGGGAGAAGCATTGCTTGAAGTTTACCGGGGAATACGACCTTGAAACAACCCGAACATACGGTCATTGTGCTTTGTGGGGGAGACATCAACGCCTCCAACCTGCCCATTGCAACCAGTGGTTCCAATGCCTTGATTCCGGTGAACGGTAAACCCGTTATCGGCTGGATTTTGGATGATCTGGTGCAAAAACAAGTGCATCGTGTAATACTGGTGACCCAGTCCAAAAATGTACAACTCCTAAACTTTGTCCAATGGGCATTTCAGGGACGGCTAGCCTTTGAATTTGCATTGCTGGAACAAAAAGGCAACATCATTCACTCACTCTGTGCCGGCATTGAACAACTGGGGAATGCAGAAAGCGTCACCGTTTTATTGGGCGATACCTTGATTAGCGAACCATTCCCACAAGACCAAAACTGTGTCTCAGTGTCAAATGATTTTGATGACCCTCGCAATTGGTGTTTGGTCGAAACGAATAGTCGCGGGGTTGTCTGTCAATATTTTGATAAAACAAGCGTCCAGCGCGAAGGCTTGATTGCCCTGGCTGGGCTATACCGATTTAGCGACGTAACCCAACTCTCCCAAGCCTGCGACACCAGCCTGGCTCAAGGCGGAAAAGAACTGAGCGATGTGCTTTTACTTTATGGCCAACGGTATCCTATCCATGCGGTTCCCGCCTCAAGTTGGTATGATTTCGGGCACATGCCGCATTTCCTAAAAGCAAAACGCGAGCTCTTGCAATCGCGCTATTTCAATCATCTTCGCATCGAAGAAGTCGTGGGTATCGTACGCAAGTCAAGCACCCGCACCGAAAAACTCTCCGACGAATACGATTGGTATTGCGCGCTGCCAGATGAACTTAAAGTGCTCACACCCAGAGTTTTGTCAAAACAAGAACATGGTGGCACCTTCACGCTTGTACAGGAATACTACGGTTATCCAAACATGGCGGAGTTGTACCTGTATGGCAATTTTGACCTGGAGATATGGAAAGTGGCCATACAGAACCTCATGCAGGCACACCTGCTGCTAAAAAGTCATCCAGGCCAAGTTGGCCCCAAGGATGCTATGGACATTTACTGGGCAAAAACTTCGGAACGATTGGCGGAACTGCAGGGGCATGACGGGATTTTCCGTGAATTGTTGAGTCTGCAACACATTGTATTGAACGGGCAAAAGCTCGCAAACCTGCCCCTGCTGACGAAAGGCATCCAGGATAAATGCGCATACCTGGCCGACTCAGTGCAAGGCGCCATCATCCACGGGGATTTCTGCCTCTCCAATATTCTGTACGACGTCAACAACCAGATTGTGCGTTTAATAGACCCCCGTGGCAGTTTCGGCGAAAAAGGCATTTACGGCGATCCGCGCTATGACATGGCCAAATTGCGGCATAGCTTCTGCGGTGGCTATGATTTCATACTTGCCGACTTGTTTTCCCTTGAAATCAAAGAAAAAGACAAGTTCGAGTCCGATATTTTTGGCGGAGAACAGTACGATGAAATCGGGCGCCTGGTCGATACAGCAATAACCGGTGCCGGTTATGTATTGCTAGACATCATTTTTATAGAAGCACTGTTGTTCTTGTCGATGATACCCCTGCACCAAGGAAAACCAGATCGGCAGCTTATGATGTATTTAACGGCAATAAAAACGCTTAATGCCCTGAATATCACGCCTCCATGAAAATTGTGATTCCCATGGCCGGACGCGGCAGCCGCTATGCCGACAAGGGATACGATACGCCCAAACCCCTGATCGAAGTATCGGGGCAACCCATGTTGTTTTGGGCCCTGGGAAACCTGCTGCCGCTCGACTTTTCTGAGCTCATTTTTGTAGTACTGGCCGAACACG
>CAYVPM010000832.1:0-2602 GCA_964453475.1 uncultured Saprospiraceae bacterium
GGTGTTGGGTTTGTGCTTTTCTTGATAGCGAAGCTCTCCATAGTCACCCGAAGGCGGTGCCAGCATGTCGCACAGTTCGGGAGGCTATTTCTACAACTATGGCCATTTTCAAAAAACGTCGACAAAAAACCTGACCCTGGGTGTTTGGACCTATTGCATTGGCGGCTCGTTCGATTTTCAGGAAGGAGTTACTACTATTACCAACAACATGACCTTCGAAAATGCAACGGTGAGTGGTTCCAATCACACGGAATTGAATTTTTCCAATGGTTCACGCGTCTGGACAGGCTCCAGCCTGAGCAGCAACGGAACGGTTGTGTTTTCAAGCGGCAATACCTTCCATGCAGACAATACATTGAGTTTCGATACACTAAAAATTGATGGCAGTGGCGGCGTTGATTTTTACCTGCCTGTAACTATCCCGCATTTTATCCTGGAAGGCGGCGCCAGCAATTTTTATGAAGACTCCGAAATCACCCAGTCTTTTTGGTGGATAAATGGGCATTTGTATGGCGGAACGAAGTTCACTTGTTATCCTTTGGCACATCTGGCTGAAAACGGGGGCTCTGCAAGTTTCACCTCCTGCCAGTTTGATTTTCTGAACGGAGCAGCATGGACGAACGGTAATTACGAATTAAATAGCGGCTCGGAATTCAATTTTCCGAACGGCGCGGATTTTCTGATTGACCTCAGCAATGACTGGATCATAAGCCAAAACGGCGGAACGCCGCTGGGTTACGGCGAAATTAACCTGAGCCCCGGATCAGTGCTGACCAAAATCGGCGCCGGGGATGGCGCTCTGGAAGGGCTCTGTAATTCTGAGGATGCCCAGTTTTTGATTCAGGAAGGCGTACTCAGCCTTTGGCGCGGCACCCACAACAACAGCTACTTCTGGATTGGCAGCGGGCGGACGCTTCAATGCACCCAGAACGGCAACTACTTCAACGAATCTGAAATCACCGGTCCGGGCACTTTCCGCTTGAACAACGGATTCACCACCTTGCAAAACAACACTGCACTCGACTGCGACCTTTACGTCTCCAACGGAACGCTGACGGTGAACAGCGACATCACGCCGCGATCGCTGATTTTGACCGCCGATGTTATCAACGGCTCAGGTCGGATCACTGTCACTGGCGATTTTATCTGGAACGGGTTCTCGCACCTGCAAGGTACCGGCCTGCTTGAAGTACAAGGGTTTTCAACCATGACTGGCAGCGGACAACGCTTGCTTTACAGGGAGTTGCGCCTTTCTGGAAGCGGCTCCTGGACGGGCACATTCGACCTCAATTTCAGTTCAATCGGTATCATGCGTATTGCAGACGGGGCAACTTTGACCGTGAACTCCAGCAGTGTATTGGATCATGTCGGCACACAAAGCGCCACCTGTGGCATTGTAGTGGAAGGAACACTGGTGAAAACTTCCGCTTTTGAATTCGATATGAATGGTGCAGATTTGAATAATCAGGGTTTAATTGAGGGCATAGGAACCTTTCGCACCTACAACAATACCTTCATTCACCCCAATACAGGAGGGATTTCTCCCGGTCATTCCGGCGAGTCAGGGCAAATAATATGGAACGGTCATTTTGAAAACAAACCCTCCGGAAACCTGATTTTCGATTTTATAAACGAGGACAATCAGGTTACTGGCGACTCGATGCACTTTTTGCACAATCTGGTATTAGGCGGTACAGTAACCGTAAATGCCGATGAATGCTGGCCTGCTTTTTCCAGAACCATCATATCATGGCAAGGCACGAAAACAGGCAGTTTTTCCAATATAATTCTGCCCGAAAATTACAGCCTCGTAACAGATGATGCTGCCAAAAAAATACGCGTGATGCATGTAGCGCCTGAGCTATCTATCACCTGTCCGGATAACATTGTAAGCGCTACCGAAGCAGGTGAATGCGGCGCCTCGCCGGATCTGGGAGAACCAGAAAACAACAACACGGATTGTTTCCCCAGCCTCGATTTTTCAAACGATGCGCCAGTACTGTTATCCGTTGGAACTACCACGGTGACCTGGACGGCAACGGATGGCGATGGGCATTCTAATACCTGCCAACAAACGGTGACCATCAATGATGAGGAGCAACCGGAAATAAACTGCCCGGAAAATCTTGTGCTGGAAGCCAATACCACAACCTGTTCAGCAGAAACAAGCATCCTTAATGCTGCAACGACCGATAATTGCGGCATCCAAAACCAAAGCAATAATGCCCCGGCTGAATTTGAAATGGGTCAAACTATCGTGACCCATACCGTCACTGATGTCCATGGAAATACCAACAGCTGCGAACAAACAGTAACCGTTAACAGTACAGCGGAAGAAATCTGTAATGGTCTGGACGACAACTGTAACGGCCTGGTCGACGAAGATTTGCTGTTTCAGGATTATTTTGCTGACGATGATGGCGACGGGTTTGGCTCCGGAACGCCGACCAATGCCTGCAGTCAACCGGAAGGCATGGTGGGCAACAACACCGACAATTGCCCGGACGTATCCAACCCCGACCAATTAGACACCGATGGTGACGGTAGAGGCGATGCGTGCGACAATTGCGTCCTTGTATCCAATCCCGAGCAGAACGATTTT
>CAYVPM010000833.1:0-2599 GCA_964453475.1 uncultured Saprospiraceae bacterium
GGCGATGGCATCCAGATATTCGGAGGCGCCAACGGTGATTTGCGGAAAAATACCTTCCGCAGCATTTCTACCTATAATCCCTTCATACAAATCCGCGACACGAAGCTGAAGAATACCCATGTTCTTGGTTACTACGGCGGTTTGAAAGGCAATCTCGGCTGGCTCGAGTACAATGGTCAGGCAGGCTATTCCAAAGCCTCCGACCTGGCTACCTACCAAACACTGTTTGAAACGGATCTGGACGGCCAAACACTGACCCGCTTCCATGTGGAATACGATACCGTCAAGATTTTCAATATTCAGGGTACGGTGAAACTAACGCCGATCAAGAACCTGGTGCTTTCTGCGACGCTGAGCCAAAATGTGTACGACACCAAAACCACCGGCACCAGCGAAGACCAAATTGCTGCCTGGGGACTTCCGGAAATTGAAGGCAACTTCGGCGCCGTGTACTCCATGCTCGAAGGCAAAGCCAACCTGAAAGCCAATTTCTATACCGCTGACAAAATTGCCTTCCGCAACGAATCCGGCGATTTTGTGAAAGGCGAGGCACTCTACGACCTGAGCCTGGGCGGCTCTTACTATTTCACGAAAAACATCGGCGCTTTCCTGGACATCAATAACATCCTCAACAACAAACGGGAACGCTGGTACCGCTACCCAACCGTAGGCATGAATTTCCTGGTGGGGATTACTGCAAGGTTCTAGTTAATCCGGCAGCTTTAACTTACCGAAAGTTTTCAACGCCGCGTTCTGGTCGAAAGGCCAGAGCGCGGCGTTTTTTTTCGGCCAGCATGCTCACAAAGTCCGCTCAATGGCCCTCCAGGGCCTTTCAAATGTTAAAGTTGCCGCAATCTACGACATTTGTCGTAAAAAAATTTGACGCCTACGACACTTGTCGTATATATTTGTGCGTTATCATTCAAAAAGGGGGGTGATTGGAGGCTGGTGATTGGTGATTAGAGACTGGTGATTAGTAGCTCAACATTCAAAATGAAGCAGGAAACACTTTTCAGCCCCCCGGCCTATAAAAGGCGCTTAAAAGCCAGGCCACACAAAGTAAATGTTTTAAACATATAACGTATGAACACTTACCAACCCAGCGAAGCAGAACTTGAAATCCTCCAGATCATTTGGGAGATTGAACCCGCCAGTGTACGGGACATACACGAACGCATCACGGCTGCGGGCAAAACGGTGGGCTATACCACGGTACTCAAACAAATACAACGCTTAACAGAAAAGGGAGCGTTAGAGAAGGAGGTGCTGGAAGGCGCGCACCTGTATCGCGCTTTGGTTAAGGAATCAGCGGTGAAAGGAGAGCTTGCCGGAAAAGTGCTGCGCAATGCATTTGGCGGCTCGGCCTTGCAAATGATGATGCACGCGCTGGGCAATGAAAAAACCTCGCCTGAAGAATTGCAGGAGCTTAAAAACTGGTTGGACAATCAAATTTCAAAGCCATGACTATATCCGATTCATTTTCCATCCTCGGCCAGGCATTTGGCTTTGCTGTGCTGCACTCGCTTTGGCAAATTGCCTTGATTTGGCTGACCTTTAAAGCATTGCGATGGGCATTTCGGTGGAAAAACCAATTGCTCTATCTGTTATCATTGGCAAGTATGTTGGTGACGGTGCTGTGGTTTTCATACACATTTGTTGGAAAGTACGCCGCCATAACAGCAAGTCTGGAAACTGCCGCCGTACAACCCGGTTTTTCAGCGGCATTGCCGCCCTATGCCGCCAACCAATCCATCGAAATGGGAGGGATTGCGAAGCCGGGCCTGTTTTTGCAAATCGTCCACTGGCTCGAATCACATGCCGCCCAGGTAGGTTGGGCCTGGGGCTTCTGCGTATTGCTGCTATGGTTGCGTTTGCTGGGGGGCTGGTGGCTGGTGCAGCGTTTGCGCAGCAAAGATGTCGAGGAGCCTGCCAATGCCGTGTTGGAGCAATGTCGTTTATTGGCTGGAAAATTGAAAATCAATGCGGTTGTTCGCTTGCTGGAATCCCCACACGTAAGCGAACCCTTGACCCTGGGCTTTTGGAAGCCTGTTATCTTATTTCCCGCTGGAATGTTGCTTTCCCTTTCCCCGGCGCAAGTGGAAGCTTTGCTGCTGCACGAACTGGCGCATATCCGCCGCTACGACTACCTCATAAACTTGTTTCAACTGGCCTTTGAAACATGCTTTTTCTACCACCCGATGTTCTGGTTGATCTCCCGCGATGCTCGGGTGCAACGCGAGTTCTGCTGTGACGATGTGGTGCTGTACCATACCAGTGACCCGATACTGTACGCTAAAACCCTTACAGACCTCCAAATCTCATTCCTTCACCCTACAACACAATTTACCATGAATGCCACAGGAAAAAGTCGTTTTACAGAAAGAATACTGCGCATCGCCGGCTTGTCGCCCAAACGCGAAGGGCGCCCCAGTTTATTGATTATCACGTTGTTGCCTGCCATAATTGCTTTTGGTTCAATATGGCACACACAAGACAGCAATACTATTCCAGAAAATAACCCAATTGACGACCGCATCGCCGTGGCGGATAGCATTCCACCAAAAAAGGCCGTGCAACCGGCAACCAATGTGGCGCGGCC
>CAYVPM010000834.1:0-2593 GCA_964453475.1 uncultured Saprospiraceae bacterium
GATTTTCCGTCCATTCTACCAAGATTTAGCCCCTCTGGGGCTGCAAAAAATTCGAGATGACTCATGTTGGTTCGCGACTGGTGTATTCAGGTTGTGCCCAGTCATTACTTCGTAATCTGAGTACCAGGAAACTTCGCTTTGTCGTCAGTTTTAATATTTTTGGCTGTCGCCTGAAAAACACAGTCTTGCTGGGAATTGCTGCAGGCCCTTACCGTTTGGCAGGTTGCGTTGATGGAAGCAATGTAATCTGTGTTGGGCTTAAACCGTTTGGCCAATTCGCCTCGGAAACTGGCGATACCGTTCCTGTTAGTAGTAGCCGCTGCAAGCGGGCGCGGCACACATTGGTTCCCATTGCAGGCGCATTTTGGCGCAGCGGGTTCGAAAATCATCACCACTACACCGGGGACCGGCCGGCCTTCCCCATCGCGCACGGCGATTTCGTTGCTGCCTTGGGCAAATACCTGGGCTGGCATGATGCCGATTGTCAGCACGATGATCGCAGCCAGAGCCTTTAAACTTAAAAGTGCTTTCATAATTTTGAACGTTTAAAAAGTGAAAAATAATGCTGAAACTTGTCGTCACTGGTTTCACTTAAAGTGTTTGCGCTTGAATTAATGTGCCCAGGGTAGTCGATTATTTATTTAATCAATTAATTTTGGGCTAAATCGCGCCACTGAGCCTAACCGGCATCACAAGCAGGAACCACCACATGAACAGAGTCATATTGATCGTCCTCGACAGCGTGGGCATCGGCGAATTGCCCGATGCGCATTTGTACAACGATGTGGGCAGCAACACTTTAGGGCATATCGCCGAGTATTGCCCGGCGCTCAGTTTGCCGAATTTGACGGCAATGGGGCTTGGGAATATCGACCCGGACAACAAGCTGCAAAAAAACGCTGCGCCGACTGCCAGCTTTGGCAAGGCCGCTGAACGTTCGGCAGGCAAGGACACCACCACCGGGCATTGGGAAATAGCTGGCGCCGTGCTTGAAAAGCCATTCCCGGTATTTTTGGGAGGCTTTCCCAAGGCGTTTATCGAGCGGTTTGAACAGGCCATTGGCGTCAGGACCATTGGAAATATTGCCGCATCCGGTACAGCCATTATCCAGGAACTGGGCGATGAGCACCTCAAAACCCGCTACCCAATTGTCTATACTTCCGCCGACAGCGTGTTTCAGATCGCCATGCACGAATCAGTCTATCCCATTGAGCAGCAATACGCGATTTGTCGGATTGCCCGTGAAATGCTGGTCGGTGAATTGGAGGTAGGCCGCGTAATCGCCCGGCCTTTCACGGGGAGTTCTGGCAATTACAGCAGAACCAGCCGCCGCAAAGACTTTGCCCTGAATCCGCCCGACAATGTGCTGGATGCCATCCATGAATCGGGGAAAGGGGTGTTCGCCATCGGTAAAATCCACGATATTTTTAACGACAAAGGCATCAGCCGCTACGTGAAAACTTCAAACAACCTCGAAGGCATCCAACAAACAATTGAGGCCATAAAGCATCCCATGGAGGCCTTGGTTTTCACGAATTTGGTGGATTTCGACATGCTCTACGGGCATCGGCGCGATATTGATGGTTATGCCAAAGCTTTGATGGAATTCGACGCCTGCCTGCCCGAGATCACAGGCAACCTTCTGCCTGATGACTTGTTGATAATCACAGCCGACCATGGCAACGACCCTGCTGCGCCTGGCAGCGACCAGACGCGGGAATACATACCCAGTCTTGTTTATGGGAAAAAGGTTTTGCCAGGGCATGATTTGGGTGTCCGGCAATCTTTTGCGGATATTGCGGCCACTATCGCCGATGCTTTGGGCATTGAATGGAACGCAGCAGGGAGAAGTTTTTATTCCGACATAGTATAGCCAACACAAAATAGCCGTGAATGCAGGAATGCTACAATCACTTTAAAATCAGTCTTTTGTTCACTCAAATCATTCAAAATCATTATAATCATAGTATGAGCCAGTCATTAGCAGCCTCGGAATTGGTATTAAACCCTGACGGGAGTGTTTACCACTGCAACCTTTTGCCCGAAAACCTGGCAGACACCATCGTTTTGGTTGGCGACCCGGGGAGGGTTCCCGTTGTTTCGAGCTTTTTTGACGCTATTGATTTTAAAACCCAAAAAAGGGAAATAGTCACCCATACCGGCACGAAAAACGGCAAACGCCTGTCGGTCATTTCCACGGGCATGGGCACCGACAATATCGACATCGTATTGAGCGAACTGGATGCGGTAGCGAATATCGATTTGATGAAAAAACAGCTCAATCCTGTCCATAAACAGCTGACATTCATTCGAATGGGCACCTCCGGGTCACTTCAGGAAGACATTGCCCCCGATAGTTTCGTGGCCAGTTCCCACGGACTCGGTTTCGATGGCCTCGTCCATTATTACGCCAATTCGGAACACCTGACCGACACCCCATTTGTGGAGAAATTTGTATCGGAAGTAGGTTGGGATAAAAAACTGCCCAAACCCTATTTAGCCCCTGCCGATGCCGAGTTGTTGGCAAAAGCCATAAATTTGGGCTTTCATTCGGGCGTTACAGCCACAGCGACGGGCTTTTACGGCCCACAGG
>CAYVPM010000835.1:0-2589 GCA_964453475.1 uncultured Saprospiraceae bacterium
AGCCTTCAACTATGCCCGTACCTTGATCCGCTACCGCAATGCCACCCCTGCCTTGCAATCGGGCAAACTGATGCAATTTGTGCCTGTGGATGGGGTGTACACGTATTTCCGATACGATGATGCCAAAACGGTAATGGTGGTGCTCAATACCGCGAACAGCGAACGGACAGTGGAAACCGCCCGTTTTGCAGAGCGTATGCAAGGCTTCACAAAAGCGCGTGATGTGGTGACAGGTACGCTTTTAAGCGACTTTTCAAAATTAATAATTGAAAAAAATTCGGCACTCATTTTAGAATTACTACAGTAGTCGGTGGACAATTAATGGGCATCTTTCCTTTACCTGGCTAAATAATTTAAAAAATATTAACACCTCATTAAACCACCGGATTATCTTTCCGTCCAAGAACGCAGCACCAGACAATCAACCAGCCCTAATCCACAGTCCAGACCATCATTTCAAATCAACAATCCTTCTTGAACTATGGCATCTCTCTCTCCTTTACAAGGCACGCTGGGCACCCGTCGCGCAGCGCATTTGCTCCGCCGGACAAGTTTTAAGTACACCAAGTCCAAGGTGGACCAATTGGCCAACCAAACGGTCTTTCAGGCGACCAACTCGCTGTTGCTGCCCTACAACCAGTACTTGCAACAACCGATCTTTGACGACACAACCACTCCGGCTGTCGAATCGGTGACCTGGATCATGCCTTTGCCTGGCCTGCCAGCCGACCAATTGCCCGCCCAGGATTTTGTACTGCGCCGCTATGTCCTCAGCTGGTGGTCGGATGAGGCCATGCGCGATCCCGGCATCGTGCATAAAATGGTCATATTCTGGCACCAATACATGGCGGTGACAAATCAGGCTTCGGGAAGCAAGAACTTTTTCGACTACCTGGCCCTGCTGCGCTGGGGCGCCCTGGGCAATTTTAAGAAACTGGCCACCAAAATGGTCATGGACAATGTGATGTTGATATACCTCAACAATCATCAAAACACAAAAAACAATCCCAATGAAAACTTTGCCAGGGAATTCCTGGAACTGTTCACCATCGGCAAGGGACCACAGGTTGGGCCTGGAGACTATACCAATTATACGGAAGATGACATTGTGCAAGCTGCAAAGGTTTTCACTGGATTCCGGGTTTCCAATGGGCGCACGGTTATTGACCCCGAAACGGGCATCCCGCGCGGAACAGTAAGTTTCAGCCAGCACGCCACAGGCAGCAAGCCATTCAGTAACAGGTTCCAAAACCAGGTAATCGCAGGCGCTACCACCGCCGCAGGGATGTACACCGAGCTTGATGCGTTTGTCAAAATGGTGTTCGACCAGCCGGAAACCGCCAAGAACCTCTGCAGAAGGCTTTACCGTTTTTTTGTCAGCAAAAACATTACGCCGGAAATCGAGACGGATATCATCGTACCGCTTTCCAACACCCTTACTGCCAACAACTTCGAAGTGCTTCCGGTACTGCGTCAGCTCTTGCAAAGCAAGCACTTTTTTGACGAGGACGATTCCGACAATAAAGATGAAATCATTGGCGGCATCATCAAATCGCCCCTGGAGCTCGCCTACCAAGCCCTCACGTTTTTCAACCTGAACCCGGCCGACCCGGCTACCCTGCCCGGCCAGAACTACCTGTTCCATGAACGCGGTCTGGCGCAACGCATGCTCGGATTGGCCAACTATAGCCCATTCAACCCAAGCGACGTAGCCGGCTACCCGGGCTTTTACCAGCATCCTGACTACAGCCGGGCCTGGTTCAATTCCAGCACCATTATTGCCCGTTACAAAGTACCTGCCATGCTGCTCGCCGGAAAACTGCTCATCGGCGGCTCTACGAATACCAATCTTGGCGTAAAGCTCGACATAGCACCTTGGGTGAAGACCAGTGGGGTGATCAGCGATCCGACTGACGCGTATGTGCTGGTGCAGGACTTGCTGACGTATATGCTGCCGGAAACAGTAGATGCTGACAGGTTCAACTATTTCTACAACACTGTTTTCCTCGACAACCTGCCGGCTGATGACTGGACGTACGAGTGGCAAAACTACCTGAACACCAACAACGCTACTGAAGTAAAAATAGCGTTGGAAAGGTTGATCAATGCCATTATGTATTCACCTGAATACCAAACCTTCTGAGCAGGACAAAGCCGCTCTATCGTATGACAGCCTTTAAGCGTTTCCAGCCAACATGACTGGAGAATCATTGGTTTGCCCTTTCACATACGAGCGGATTAAACCTTCAGGAACAGTTTTCATCACACTACAAACAAAAAATTATGAAACGTCGTAATTTTCTAAAAATACTTCCCGCAGCCGGCGTCACCTCATTTGCTGTGAACGGCCATGCCATGCGCCCTTTTGCCAACAGCAAAATGGCCCGCATCCTCAACAGTTGTGATGGCGTAGAAGACAGGGTATTGGTGCTCATACAATTGAAAGGCGGCAATGACGGCTTGAACACGATCATTCCGCTCAACCAATACGACACCTATTTCAACCTGCGTCCAGCCATTGGCATCCCGCAAGGGAGCCTGGTAAACCTGGACGGCACCCTGGGCAGCAGCGAACAGGTTGGCCTGCAT
>CAYVPM010000836.1:0-2587 GCA_964453475.1 uncultured Saprospiraceae bacterium
TGTCGCCAATTCCGGCGATGGCGCGAGTTGACCTCCGGCCAGTCCGCCGATGGTGGTATGCTCCCTGGGCGATGCTTCCGTCACCGAGGGAGAGATCGCCGAGGCTTTTCAAATGGCTGTGTTGAAAAAGCTCCCGATCCTTTACCTGGTGCAAGACAATGGCTGGGACATCTCCGCCAATGCTGCAGAAACCCGCGTGGCCAATGCGGCTGAATACGCCAAAGGTTTCCCCGGCCTGGAAGCCATCAGCATAGAAGGCAACGACTTTTTGGAATGTTGGCAGACGGTCGCGGAAATCATCGACAAAATCCGGCGGGAGCGGCGGCCATTCTTGCTCCATGCCCGTGTGCCACTGCTCAACCACCACACTTCCGGCGTGCGGAAGGAATGGTACCGCGACGACCTGGAGGAGCACGGCAAACGCGACCCCTACCCAATTTTGAAAAAACAGCTGCTGGCGGCCGGGTTCACGGAAAAAGCGATACTGGCCATTGAAAAAAACGCCATTGATACCGTTACAAAAGACTTCGAGGCCTCCCGAAACGCCGAAGACCCGCGCCCGGAAGATCTTTTCACCCACGATTATGCACCGACCCCCATCACGGCAGAGCGCGGCGAGCGCAGCCCAAAAGGCGGGGAGCAGAAAGTGATGGTCGATTGCGCCTTGTTTGCCATCGAAGAGTTGATGCGCGAATACCCCAATTGTCTGTTGTACGGGCAGGACGTGGGGGCTCGGCTCGGTGGCGTGTTCCGCGAGGCAGCCACCCTGGCGCAGAAATTTGGCGACCACCGGGTGTTCAACACGCCCATCCAGGAGGCATTTATTGTGGGCAGCACGGCCGGGATGAGCGCTGTGGGCCTCAAACCCATCGTGGAAGTGCAGTTTGCCGATTATATCTGGCCGGGCTTGAACCAGTTGTTCACCGAAGTAGCGCGCTCTTGCTACCTCAGCAACGGCAAATGGCCGGTCGGCTGCGTCATCAGGGTGCCCATCGGCGCTTATGGCAGTGGGGGGCCATACCACAGCAGCAGCGTGGAAACGGTGTTGACGCAGGTGCGCGGCGTGAAAATCGCCTACCCCAGCAATGGCGCCGACCTGAAAGGACTGTTAAAATCAGCCTGGCACGATCCGAACCCGGTGGTGATTTTCGAGCATAAAGGGCTGTACTGGAGCAAGGTGCGCGGTACTGACGCTGCGCGCTGTGTGGAGCCCGATGCCGATTATGTGATTCCATTCGGATTGGCCAGAACCGTGCTCGAGGCCGGCAAGCAGGAAATTGAGGCAGGAAATACGATAGCAGTCGTCACGTATGGCATGGGTGTGCATTGGGCTTTGAACGCAGCGGCGGATTTCCCGGGCCGGGTAGAAATACTCGACCTGCGCACCCTGAACCCTGTGGATACGGAAGCTATGTACAGCCTTGCGCGGCGGCACGGCAAAGTGCTGGTGGTGACCGAGGAGCAGGTGGATGGCTCTTTTGCCCAAAGTCTGGCCGCGCGCATTCAGGAGCAATGTTTCAAAAGCCTCGACGCGCCCGTGCGCACGATCGGCGCGGAAAATATGCCCGCGGTGCCGTTGAATTCGACCCTGGAGATGGCGATGATTCCGTCTATTGAGAAAGTGGGGGCGGCCATGGGGGCGTTGTTGGGGTGGTGAAAGATAATATAGGTTAAACTGACTATCGTGAAGCTACATGTTTTTTTAACACATAGACACATAGGGACATAGAACACATAGCTTTTTTGTGATTAGTCGGCTGTGTGTTCTATGTCCCTATGTATCTATGTGTTAAAAAAACAAGCAGTTTAACTAATCGTTCGAATCGCGGATTTGGCGGAGGCGATACATTATCAGAATTTGGATGAGTGTATCACAACTTTCTGTACCACAACGCTTTGTGGGGTTCGCGCTTCAACCATATAAACCCCTGCTGGAAACGCTTTGGTCTCAACTGAAATTTCCTGTGCTGGTTCAGTGAGCAATTGTTCATGCTGGTACATGTTTCTGCCCGACAAGTCGCGGATATGTATTTGGCACATTTGGTCGATTTGGCCCGCTACTGAAATGTTCAACCAATCCTGTGCGGGGTTGGGGTAACATTGAACGCTCATTTCACCTTCAAACACGTCGTTTCGATTCGCAGATTGGTTGTACGAAGGCTGAGCAGGTCTGTTTTCAGCGGTTAAAACCGACCATGGCAGCCGGATGAATTTTGGTCGGTAGGTATCGGCATTTCTTCGTCCGGTATAGATGTTTTCGCATTGCTTTGGACAATTGGCGTCCAAGCCATCACTTACGTTGTAAGAGATCAATAACTCCTCGTTTTGATTCCATTCCGGATGTGCATAGGCGTTGTATGTTTTTAGCTCCTTGCCCTGAAATTGATCGGGAACGGTGTAAATCGTATCAACGTCATTGTTCTCCCCAAACTTTCCATACGGGGTGTTGGTGCCTGTGTAGGCATAGATTTCTTGACCTTTTCCACATTTCAAATACCCGTTTTCTTGTGTAAAGAGATAAAACTTACCCTGTCTATTCGTTACGCTAAATCCAGCAGATACTGGGTAGTCCGAAATTTTGACTGCC
>CAYVPM010000837.1:0-2584 GCA_964453475.1 uncultured Saprospiraceae bacterium
AGGCTTGCGCGCTGAAATCAAAAAAATATGCATCAAAGACCCGGAAAAAAGCAGGGCATTGCCGGCAAGGTATTTCACAACCCGGGCGGCAGACATACTCGACGACCCAGAGATCGACATCGTAGTAGAGCTGATCAACGATGCTGATGCTGCATTTGACATCGTATCCAAAGCTTTGGCCAATGGGAAAGCTGTGGTATCGGCCAACAAAAAAATGATCGCGCACCATCTGCCGGAGTTGCATGCCCTGCAGCAACAAACAGGCGCAGCTTTTTTATATGAAGGCGCCTGTTGTGCCAGCATTCCCATCATCAGGAACCTGGAGGAGTATTATGACAACGACCTGCTGACCTCGGTAGAAGGCATTTTCAACGGCACGACCAATTATATCCTCAGCAAGGTCTTTGAAGAGAATCTTTCTTTCGCCGACGCTTTGAAACATGCGCAGGATCGCGGTTTTGCGGAAAGCGACCCTAGCCTGGATGTGGAGGGTTTTGACCCCAAATACAAGCTCTGTATTTTGCTGTTGCACGCATTTGGGGTGTTCGTGAAACCGGAAAGGGTATTTCATTTAGGCATCCAGCGGGTTAATGGCTTCGATACCGAATTTGCCCGGAAACGCGGGGGCGGTGTCAAATTGCTGGCACGTTGTTACAGGCAAAACGACCTGGTTGGCGCGTATTGCATCCCGAAATTCGTACCCAAAGGCCACCGATATGCAGCAGTGCGCAATGAATACAATGCCGTGACGCTCGAAAGTGCATTTTCAGAGCAACAGTTGTTTGTAGGCAAAGGCGCGGGCGATAAAGCTACGGGCTGCGCGGTGCTTTCCGACATTTCAGCCTTGCGCTACAATTACAAATATGAGTACCGCAAACTTGCTCAAAATGGCTCTACCTTCAATACCAGTGAAAACGAATTGGAGGTTTATGTGCGTTTTGAGCGTGAAGGGCAGGTGTCAGCGGCAGATTTTTTAGAAATTTCGGAGCGGTATATCGCCGGTGAAACGCGGTATTGGATCGGGAAAATCAAATTGGATCGACTGCAAACATCGAGTTGGGTGCGCGACAAGGGGGTGAGCTTAATTGAGGTCTAGAAAAATTTGGCTTGGTTATTGAAGAAAAAACCTATAAGTTTGTACCTGACATTATTATGAAACACCGCGATACTTACTTCCAAACATGTTGTTGCTGTTGTCCCCTCCGCTGGAAAGGGCCACTGCAAGCATTTGGGCAAGAATCGGTATCGTAATTGAAACTTTAATTCACCCATACAAAGCACCCTTTCCCGTGTCGCACAGGAAAGGGTGCTTTGTATTTACACCATTACAAAACATAACAATTCTATGAAAAACTCCCTGGATCATTTTTTTCAACGTTTGGATGCGCAACATTTGCAGCCCGGCAAAAGAATCCCGCCCAAAGCAGAGTCCCAGAAACTGGCAGATGAGCTATTTCTGTTCCTGTTCCCGATGTTGAGCGATGAGCCCAAGCCGTCAAGGGTACAACATGCCCTGTTGCGCCACGAACTGATGAAACTGTTGTACCCCTTATTGGAAGACAACAACGAGCCTGTCGCTACTATTGTAAACGGATTTTTTGAACAGTTGCCTTCGATTTATGACGCGCTCATGGAAGATGCCCGGGCCATACTTCAATTTGACCCTGCCGCAACCTGCATCGAAGAGGTGATAGCCACCTATCCCGGCTTTTATGCCATCGCCAACTACCGCATTTCCAACCTTTTGCAGCGACTGGGCGCGCCCTTGTTGCCTCGGTTTTTTGCAGAATACGTGCATGGTAAAACCGGTATCGACATTCACCCCAGCGCCACCATCGGGCGCTCATTTTTCATAGATCACGGCACAGGGGTGGTCATTGGGGCTACATCGGTCATTGGCGACAATGTGAAAATATACCAGGGGGTTACGTTGGGCGCCTTACAAGTAGACAAGTCATTGGCCAACGTGAAGCGCCACCCAACCATTGAAGACAACTGTGTTTTGTATGCCAACAGCACCATTTTAGGCGGGAAGACAGTTGTTGGGCACGATTCTGTCATTGGCGGCAATTCATGGCTGACCGAAAGCGTGCCTGCCTTTTCCGTTGTCATCCATCAGGCCAGCGCAAGGGTTCGAACCCGGCCTTTCGATGAGCCTGTAAACTTTGTCATCTAATACAACAATCACATTTTCAATAATTTATCAAACATGAAAGCGAACAACATTCTCGATACCATCGGAAATACTCCGCACGTGCGCATCAACCGGCTCTTTGGCGACAGCCATGAAGTTTGGATAAAGCTGGAGCGCTCCAACCCAGGCGGCAGCATCAAAGACCGGATTGCCTTGTCGATGATCGAGGCTGCCGAAAAAGACGGCAAGCTGGTTCCCGGCAGCGTCATCGTGGAGCCCACCAGTGGCAATACAGGCATCGGCCTGGCGATGGTGGCAGCGGTGAAAGGCTATCCCATCGTACTCGTTATGCCGGAAAGCATGAGCGTGGAACGCCGTCGTCTGATGGCGGCATATGGGGCTACTTTCGACCTGACCCCCAGGGAAAAGGGCATGAAAGGCGCCATCGAA
>CAYVPM010000838.1:0-2584 GCA_964453475.1 uncultured Saprospiraceae bacterium
ACTGGTTGCAACCAATGTCCACATTGGCAACTACGGGATCAAAAAGGAGGAAGTAGAGAGTGAGGGCATAAAGATCGCGGGATTTGTTTGCCGCAATTTCAACATCCCTTACAGCCGCGCCACAGCCGATCAGACCATCCAGGATTATTTTGAAGCGGAGAACCTGGTCGCCATTTGCGATGTGGATACCCGCGCCATCGTGCAGCACATACGCGAACGCGGGGCGATGAATTGTATTATTTCTTCCGAAACAGATGACTTGACGGTGCTCCAAAAGCGCTTGAATGACACGCCCAGCATGGCCGGGCTGGAGCTTTCCAGCTTGGTGACTACCAAAGCGCCCTATTTTTTTGGCGACCCGGAGGCCAAAAAACGCATCGCTGTGATGGATTTTGGGGTAAAAAAGAACATCCTGCGCTCCTTCGACGAGCGCAATTGTTACCTGCAGGTGTTCCCTGCCAAAACCAGTTTTAAAGAAGTCGCTGCCTGGAGCCCCGACGGTTTTTTCTTGTCAAACGGCCCCGGCGATCCGGCTTCCATGCCCTATGCTGTGGAAACGGCCAAGCAAATGCTGGCTTCCGGAAAACCGTTATTCGGCATTTGCCTGGGGCAGCAAATACTGGCTCAAGCTGTTGGACTCCCTACCTACAAGTTGCACCACGGCCATCGGGGACTCAATCACCCTGTAAAAAACCTGCTGACCGGCCGCTGTGAAATAACCAGCCAAAACCACGGCTTCGGTGTGCAGGAACAAGCGGTGTACGATTCGCCTACGGTGGTGGAAGCCACACACCTGAATTTGAACGACAATACCATTGAAGGGATACGGCTGAAAAACTACCCGGCATTCAGTGTTCAGTACCACCCGGAGGCCAGCCCTGGCCCGCACGATGCACGGTATTTGTTTGATGAATTCGTCGGTATACTGTGATTAAGGTGATTTTGAATGATTTAGTGAGACAAATGCTTGATTTTAAAATGATTGTGGCATTTCGTCATTCATAACCACTTTGTGTTGACTATACGCTATAGTTGTTTGGTGTTCGATTCTGCCAACAAGAATTCTTAGCCTTTTTTAAATGCTTCGATGGCTTTTTTGGCATGATCCGTTAACAACAAGCGGCCACTGATTCCGGCGCGTTCAGAGAGGAGCTTGTTCCAGTGTCCCGTGCCTTGCCAAAACACTCCCTTCAGTGCTGCGAGCGCATCGGGGCTGTAGGAGCATAGTTTATCACAGAGCATTTCCAGGTAGCCGTCCATTTGCTCAGTGGTTTCGAAGGCCTCCTGGTAGAGGCCCTGGGCTTTTCCCCAGTCGGCAGTGCGCCATTCATCCGGCGTCAGCGCAAGTTGTGCAAATGCTGCCGCGCCAACTTTCCTTTCCACGGCGGGGCCAATCACGAAAGGCCCGAATCCGACGGCCAGTTCGCTGAGCCTGAAGGTGGCCCATTTTGTGGCCAAGCAAAAATCAGTGGCGGAGGCGAGTCCGACGCCGCCGCCCACTGATTTTCCATGTACGCGCCCGATCACAATTTTTGAACAGGTCCGCATTGCATTGATTACGTTACCAAAACCCGAGAAAAAGGTATGCCCTGTTTCAATATCCTGGATGGACATCAGTTCATCGAAGCTGGCGCCGGCACAAAAGGTTTGGTGCTCGACGCTGCGCAGCACCACAATTTTAACATCCGGATGTACACTTGCAGCCTCGAAGGCAAGTACAAGTTCATTCAACAACCTGCTGGGCAAGCTGTTGTGGGCCGGATGGTAGAAAATGATATGTGCTACCCCGTTCGGTGTGACATCGGTACGAACGTACCCTTGCTGGGTGATATCCATTATTGGCCTTTTGCTTTTCCGCTTTTTACAGCCTCCAATTGGGCTTTCAGGTCAGCCAGAAACTGCTCGAGGCCATCGACTGATTCCATGTAATCCTTAATAACACCTGGAGTCGGTACAGCGGTGTTGGTCAGTTCAGCGCTCTCTTTCCCACCAGCATTATCGGCGGATTCAAGCCCTTTCGTCATAACTTCCTGTTTGCCCATTCCATCATTTAATTGGCTTCTTATGGCTTCAACCTCATTTTTTTGAGCCTCTGTCATAGATTTCGAGGCTTCTGTCAATTCAGCATTGAAGTCGTTCATGGCCTGCAACACATCTTTGGCTTTTTGAGTTGAAGTTTTTAATTGAGCGGGATCAATGGTAATTCCCGCTGGCGCGTCTGCATTTTCAGTAGTCGTTGCGGGAGTTGAAGAATTCTGACAAGCTGCAAAAAGCATTACAGCAATCAACGGGAGCATTAGATTTTTCATCAAGATCAAATTTATTTTTTTGAATGGGCGCAAAGGTAGAAAATTGACCGCGTTTGGCCATACAAAAAAGTACATTTGCTCATGGGATTGGTTGATCGGTGATTGGTTGATCGGTGATTGGTGCACATCATTTTTTCTTTTGCTTGGCAACGCGTTTCAGCATCTTGGTGGGTTTGGGTATTTGTGTAGAGGAGGTTTTCTGGAAAGGGTCGGCATTGAAAATGTTGCCAAACTTTATTTCAATTTTCTTGGCCAAGACCTTCCAGGTTTTCAAA
>CAYVPM010000839.1:0-2581 GCA_964453475.1 uncultured Saprospiraceae bacterium
ACGGCTTGGGCAAATTTGCTGTCCCATTGGGTCGTGGTGCTGTTCATGTAGCCGTAGGATTTGAGGGCAGTGCTCACTTGCAGGAAAAGGTTGGGGGTGCGGGCATCGGAGCAAACGACTTCGGTTTCGCGGATCGCCCCGGCTTTTTCCACGAGTTTTTTATATTCGAATTGCGTCATCCTGAAGTCTTTGTGGAACAGGGTGTCGGCCAGTACGCGCACTTCTTTGAAAGTGGCTGGTTTTTGCTTCAGCGTGATTTGCCCGGTGTTGTTCTTCACCCAAACTTTTTGTGGGGGTGCTGTCATGAGCGACTCAATCCGGACAGGGGCATCAGGGTCAGTGCCGTTGTAGATCGGGAACTGCACGTAAGCTGTTTCATAGCGGTCGGGCAGTATGCATTTTTGGAAGCATTTTCCACCCAGATTCTGAATGGCAGTCCTGTTTTTTGAGACACTGCTTTGGCCGCTTGTCTTGGCGGTTTTCGGCGTTTCAACACTGTATTTAATGCTGTTGCTGCAAGCGGAAAGAAGGGCGATCATGGGGAGGGTAACCAGCAGGGAATGTTTCATGGAAGATGCGTCAATTATACTATACTGTGATTAAAATGATTTGAGTGATTAAAGTGATTTGAGTGATGGAAAATACTTGATTTTCAAATGATTATCCGATCACGGTTTTCACAACCACTTTGAGTTGACTATAATACTTGATTGGTTCGGCAAAGGTTGCCGTTTTTGCAGTAACATAAAAGCACTTTAACGGGTTCATAATATCTTGGAAACAAGAATTAACGATACCTTAAAACGAACAGGGCGAGCCTTGTGTAAAAGCTCGCCCTGCCGGAAAAGTTTGATTTGGTTTATGATGTTATTTAGCGTTGCCGTAGCCAAGCACCCAGCCAACGACACCTCCTACCAGTGCGCCCTGTACCGCATTGGCTAAAATGTCCACGATAGCAGCGTTCAAGGTCCACATATTAGAGCCTCCATACATGAAAAAGTCCATCCCCAGGGAGATCAAAAAGCCGATCCAGACACCCGCCATGGCACCGGCTTTAAAAGTTGTGATGCCTGCCCAACGGCTGAACAGTAGTGCCAGGAGCAGCGCCCAGGCAAAGCAGCCAACAAAAATCGCCCACATCAACATCTCTTCGCCGCGAGAGCACCCAGCACAAGCTTCAGAGGTATTGCTCTCCATAAAAGACCTTAAAGCAATGCCCCAAATTGCCCATCCGGAAAGGAAAGAGGTGACCGCGCCAGCGAGTGCAGCAAGTAAAACTTTGGTGTTCATAACATATTGATTTTAGTGAAACAATAAAAGTTTTGTTGGGCAAATGTATAAATTGGCAGGATATGTTTTTATTTTTTAGTTAAATATACTGTGATTAAAGTGATTTTAAATGATTTGAGTGAAACAATTTCTGATTTTAAAATGATTGCAACATGCCTGCACTCACAACCACGCTGCGTTGACTACAATAATTTGATTCAATAATTTAGTTTGGCCGGTATCCGAACCAAAACCTCTGTGCCAACAATCTCGCCGGCCATGTCTTTTATGTCTTCAAAAACAAGGGCTTCATAACTGGCCCCATTTTTCAAAGCGTCCAAACGCTCGCGTGTGACCTGTATCGCTACCGACTGGTGGCCGGGTTTGCGCTCTTGCCGGAGTCGTGCGGCTTTCTCGCGGCCAATGCCGTTGTCGCGGATGGAACAAGCCAGCAGCCCGCCTTCCAGGCTGAACCGCAGTTCAATTTTTCCAGGCCAGCTCAAATGGGATATGCCATGCACCACGGCATTTTCCACAAAAGGTTGCAGCAGCATCGGCGGTATCTCCAGTTCTTCGGGGTCAATATTGCCCGGCAGACTGATGCTGAAGTCAAATTTGTTTTGTTGGCAAAATTGTTCAATGCGCAGGTACTGCTCCAGGGTGTCTGTTTCTTCTTTCAGGGAAATAAAGGGCTGCCTGGAATTGTTGAGGATGCCGCGCATGAGTTGGGCAAAATGGCCGATCTGGGTGCGCGCCTCCTGGGCATCGCCCGCGCTCACCAGCGACTGTATGCTGTTGAGCGCGTTGAACAGAAAATGCGGGTTCATTTGCAATTGCAACGCTTTTTGTTCGAGCTGCAGCAGTTTGTTCTGGATTTCAAGCTGGGCGCGTTTGGCCGTTTCGGCTTTCCTGATGCTTCGGATACGGCTCCAGGCGATGAGGGCTACCAGCGCCAGCAAGGCCAGACCGATAGCGAGCTGGAAACCGATCAATTGCCAGAAAGGCTTGTCGACCGAAAATGCGGCCGACAGGGTGTCGCTGAAAACGCTGCCATCGGCGCTTGCCTGGACAGAAAAAACGTAGTCGCCAGGCTGTAATCCGGCAAAGTTGATCGAGGATTGGTTCGACAAAGGCGACCACTGGGCATTGGGCGCGCCATCGAGTTTCCAACGGTAGCGCAGGGCATCAGGGTGTGCGAGATCAACCGCTTTGAACTCAAAACTGAGGTGGTTGTCGTCCCAGGGCAAGCGCAGCCCTTCAAGCAGGCCGCCGAGCGGATGCTGAAGAAGTTGGAGGCCGACGCCCAACTCGC
>CAYVPM010000840.1:0-2581 GCA_964453475.1 uncultured Saprospiraceae bacterium
GGGTAAAATCAGCCTGCACGACGACATTGTCGGTAGCAGAGCAGCCATGTTGGTTGTTGGTAATTTGAAGTTGATAGGCGCCGGCCTGGTTGATGTCAACCGTTGGGGCATCGATTGGCGAAGAGAAACTGCCGCCAACGGTGGTCCAAACCAGGGTATAGCCGGCTCCGGAGGGGTTGGCTGCGCTGCCCAAGGTGCCCGTTGGGCTGCTGCAATTTATGAGCAAATCTGCCCCTGCCATCACGGTTGGCGCTGCGATGTCCTGATTGACGATGATGCTGGCATCATCGGTACAGCCATTGACATTGTTGGTGATTTGCAGGGTGTACATGCCCGGCATGTTGGCGCCCAGTTGCAAGGTTCCCTGGCCGGAAACAATGCCAGGCCCTGTCCAGACGTAGGTCACATTGCCGGTTTGGGTGGAAGCAGCGGCATCGATGTTGATTTGTGTAGCGGTACAGGTGAGGGTTGCCGGCGGCGCAATGAGTGCCTGCGGCGCATTCACATCGTTTTGCACCAGGGCAGTATTGGTTGCAGTGCAGCCATTTGTGGTGTTGGTCACTTGTAAAACGTAATTACCGGCAAGGCTGACCGTGGGCATCAGGGTCGTATTTCCATTGACAATATTACCGTTGCCCGTGCTCCACAGGTAAGTAAAATTCGACCCGAAAGATGATCCCGTTCCATCCAGTTGCAAGCTGGAAACGCTGCAACTCAGGGTAGTAGTAGGGCCTGCGATGGCAACCGGTGGCTGGATGTCCTGCATGACCTGAACGCCCAGCGTAGCTGAACAGGCGTTGGCAGTGTTGAGCAACGACAAGGTGTAGGTACCAGGGCCGCTAACGACCGGCGTTAGGGTGTTTTCGCCATTGACAATTGTGCCGTTGCTGGTAGTCCAGGTGTATTGATAGCCGGGCCCGTTGGAAGATGCCGATGCGTCGATGGTGACAGATTGAACCGAGCAGGTCAGGGTATTGGGCGGCAGGGCGCTGACAACCGGTATGTTCACATCGGCAGCCACACTGACGGCGGTGGAAGCGGTGCAGCCGTTGGCAGTATTGGTGACCAGCAGGGTGTAGTTGCCCATGGAGGCTGCGATTGCGCTTATTCCGGTGCTGGATCCGCTGATGGTGCCGTTGGTGGTGCTCCATTGGTAAATGAAGTTGGGGCCGGAGCTGCTGCCGCTGCCGTCGAGGGCGACGCTGCTTTGGGTGCAGGTAATCAGGTTGGGGGGCGCAATTTGAGCTGCGGGCAGGGTTATGTCCTGGCCAATGGTTACGGACGCGGCACTGGTGCATCCATTGGCAGCGTTGGTCACGGTAAGGGTATAGGCGCCGGGTTGCCCAATGCCGGGCGACCAGGTGGAATCACCGGAAAGGATGTTTCCGTTGATCGTCGTCCACACGGGTAGTAGCAGGGTGTCGGAAGGCGGCGGAATAGGGCCGATGATAAAGCTTTGGTTGGCGCAGGTGAGGGTTGCCGGAGGGCCGGGGTCTGCACCTGGAGGAATAATATTTTGAGATACCAGCACCGTATCCTGGGTAATACAGCCGGTGGTGTCGTTGACGATGCTCAGGATATATGTGCCTGGCTGATTGATGATCGGCGTAAGGGTGGTATCACCGGAGACAAAGTTGCCCCCCTGGGTGCTCCAGGTAAAGGGGAAACCTGAACCCGAGGAGGAAGCGCTGCCATCGAGAGGGAATTGAGTCGCTGAACAGGTCAGCAGCTCGGGCGGGGCAATGATGGTCGTCGGCACAGCGGCCAGGTCGACGACAATATTCGTGGATGTGGCGCAAATGCCGCTGCCACTTACCGTGACAGAATAGGTGCCTGGACTGAAAATGGTGATTGCACTGGTATCCTGGTTCGTTGACCAGTGGTAATGCGGCAATGTATCCACCAGGGCGGTCAGCATGGCGCTCCCGCCAGGGCATAAGGGGGTATTGCTGATCTGTATATTGGGCGGTACGATCCCCGTCACGCTCGCGGTTCCTGTTCCGGTGCAGCCCGAAAAGTTGGTGACTGTCACGGTATAGGCGCCTGCCTGGTTTACGATATTGTTGATGCCCGAAGCGCCATTTGACCAATGATACTGCGAAAAACCACCCACAACGCTGAGCGTATCCAATTGCCCTGGGCAAAGGGTTGCACTCGTCATGGAGACCGGAAAAGCACCAACTCCATTGGACAACACGCCAAAGAAGCCAACGCCGGTGCAGCCGTTGACATCGGTTGCCGTTACTTCGTAGTTGCCGGGTTCTGTGACAATTATGGGGCTTCCTGTGTCACCGCTGCTCCACTCATAGTTAAAATATGGCCCCTGAACCGTCAGCACCGTGGTATCTCCTGTTGGGCAAATCTGGTTCTGGCCCGTAATCTGCGGAACAAATGGCTGGACCTGGGTAACGGTTACCTGGTCGGTGTGGGTACAGCCATAGGCATCGGTAACGGTAAGAGAATAAACTCCCGGCTGGTTGACCGTAATCGGGGTCAGATCGCTGTTGTCCGGGTTCCATTGAAAAGAACTGAACTCATTGTATCCCTGGGTATTTACCGTCAATTCCAAGTCCTCGAATGG
>CAYVPM010000841.1:0-2580 GCA_964453475.1 uncultured Saprospiraceae bacterium
TGAACACGTTTTCTTTATGCGTAAAATAGGCCGATCCGGTTATGTTTTCACTAAATGGTGTAACTGCAGGAGTGTTAGGGGGGACTAAGGTGGGGATATAGCCACTGGCATCGCTGTATTTGAGGGCAAGCCTTTGATTGACGGGCACATTGGTCAATACCTGAAATTTACCGTCGGGCCAGCGGACACTGAGTTTGTCAATTTGTGGCGTTTGGCCTAGCCCAAAATGGATAAGGTGCTCCACAGAAGAGAAAATGCCGCGGCTGGGATTCAATTCCTGATACTGGATACGCCCTTGACATTCGATCAGGACTGACGCGCCCACGGCGAAGGGGTTTAGCGGGCTTCCCTGCAATTTGGCCTGGAGGTAGTTTCCGGCATTTTGTTCGCGTGCCAAATTCTTGTAGATAAAAGCGGGCTCGTCCAGGTTGTTGACCACCAGATCCATATCACCATCGGCATCAAAATCCGCGTATGCGGCGCCGCAGGACCAGGAGGCCGGCATTGTCATCCACTCGCCCCCTTTATCGACAAACTGCCAGTCGCCGTTATTCTGGTACATGAAATTCCGGATTTTGTGGGCAGGCATTTGTCCCAGGAACCCCATCAGGTCTTCATAATCTTTTTTCTTGCTCTGCGCACGCCGCTTGTCCACCTCTGAAAGCACAAACTCCTGATAATCGCGGTTGGTCACTTCACGGCGGTACCCGTTTGCGATGTGCAGGTCTTTCCAACCATCGTTGTCGAAATCGGCAAAGAGGCAACTCCACGACCAGTCGGTTTTGTACATGCCCGCAGCGCAGGCAATGTCGCTAAAAGTGCCATTGCCGTTATTGCGCTGGAGCACATTGCGCACTACTGGTTCAAAATAGCCATACTTGACCATGGTCAGGTAGCGGCTCAGGGTATTGGCCGCTTTCAAACTTTTTTGGCGCTCGTTGTTTTTGGGCCACATGTCCACTGCCATTAAATCAACCCTGCCATCATTGTCAAAATCGGTCATTTCAGAACCCATGGTGCTCATGGAACAGTGCCTGAAATAACTGCTGATTTTATCAATAAAGACACCTTTTTGATTGTTGATAAAACAATTGTCGGGCTGAACAAAGTCATTCCCAACATAAATATCGAGCCATCCATCACCGTTGATGTCTGTTACAGAAACGCTCAATCCAAAACCGACATTCCAAACGCCCGATTTTTCAGAGACATCCACGAATTTGCCATTGTCGTTTCGGTAAAGCCGGTCTGAATCGTATGGCTTCCTGGGCGACAGGTCGGCCACGGGTGTGACGCCGTCAGGCCCCATTTTTGCGGTGATTTGATTGGCAGCGCCCAAATCCGTAGGGTAGTTCAACAGATAGCAATCCAGGTCGCCGTCGTTGTCGTAGTCAAAAAAATTGGTACCAGTGCTGGGACTTTTGTCAGCCAGGCCCAATCCTGCGGCGCGATCGCTGAAAGTCAGGTTGCCATTGTTGATAAATACCTTGGTTTGCCGCTCTGGGTTGTCTTCTGGCCCTGCCCTGCAAACGATGAAGTCTAAAAAGCCATCGGCGTTGACATCTGCCGCTGTAACGGCTGTTTCAAACCCGTCCTCAGCCGCAACGCCGGCTGAATCGGTGATGTCCTTGAACTTGAAATTGCCCTGGTTGAGGTAAAGCTTGTTTTTCCCGTTGGTACAAACAAAGTAGATGTCAGGCAAATTGTCATTATTGATATCTGCCACAGCAACTCCTCCTCCATTGTAAAAATTGATGTTGCGGATCACATTGTGCATCTCGTCCTCCAGAATTTGGTTTTTGAAATCCACTCCGGTTTCTCCAGGGCTCATCAATTGCATCAAGGGCTTTTCGGCGCGAAGCGTGGGTTCTTCTGTCAGGCGGCCATCAAGACCCGCTGGGTTCTTTTTTCCTCTTACACCTATAATATAATAGGCGGCGGCGGCTGCCAACACCAAGCCCAGTATCCAAATTCGCTTGTTGGAAGCAGGGCTTTGCGGTTTTTTAGCCGTATTTTGTTTCTGTTGTTTTTTTGCCATGAATAATTTCGATATTTTTTGCTCATACAGCGCTGCAAACTTACAAGAAAACAAGTTCCAGGAAAAATTATGTGCCAATTCTGCCAAAATTCACGCCTTCATTGTACAATCTGCGAAAAGGATAGACCTTGAAGGAGATATTGGGTACAAAGACTGAATTTGCCCTTTCAAAAAAATATTTTGCTTTTAGTTGGTTCTTTTTTAGAGCTTATTTATATTTGCATCGTTTTTTAATATTTAAATGACTTTAATCCGAAACCGATATATCTTATGAGTAAAGTTGGGCCTGATCGCTTTTCCCTTTGGTCTTGCCAGGAAAGAACCATTCCGGTATTTTTCCTTTTCTCCTGCACTCAAGACTTTAACAACCTTCAACAGATTTAGCATCCCAAGATGTCTTCTCTGGCATGGTTGTTGTTTTCAAATCTTTACCAATAAGCTGGTTTTTTGGCTGGCTACAGGTATTGATTTTTTGATCATGCTTTTTGGTTTAATCTCATGAAAGTAAACTGTACACCGTACAAGATAATGTAATACTGCTG
>CAYVPM010000842.1:0-2578 GCA_964453475.1 uncultured Saprospiraceae bacterium
GGCCTGGTCTTCGGCGGCGGGGTTCCACCAGGGGTCGAGCAGGAAAACGTAGTCGGCAGCGGTGAGGTTGAGGCCCACGCCGCCAGCTTTGACGGTCATAAAAAAGGCCTGCACCGTTTTGTCTTCCTGAAATCGCTTCACTTCACGTGCGCGCTCGGGCATGGGCGTGTCGCCCGTGAGCCAGGCATAGCCATAACCTTCTGCTTCGAAAACAGCGCGGAACAATTGCAGGTGCTTTTCAAAGCTGCTGAAAAACAGCACTTTATGCCCTGCGCGCCTTACGGTGTCCCACTGGGCCAACACGTCGTCGAATTTGCCGGAGCCGCCGGTATAGGTTTCTTCCAACAGCCGCGGGTGGTTGGCCAATTGCCGCAGGCGGGTGAGGGCTTGCAAGGCCATGAACCGTGTTTTGGGGTCGTCGAACAAGGCCAGTATTTCGTTACGGGCGGCTGATTTGTTGCGCTCGTAGAGTTTTTGCTGAGCAGTAGTCATTTCAGAATAAAACAACTGCTCTGTCATCGGCGGCAAGTCAGGGGCTACCGCTTCCTTGGTGCGGCGCAGGAAAAATGGCCGTACCCGCTTGAAGAGCTGCTCTTTGGCCACGGGGTCGTTCTGCTTTTCGATTGGGAGCAGGAATTTTTCCTTGAAATATTTGAAACTTCCCAGGGTGGCAGGGTTGATGAACTCCATCTGCGTCCACAAGTCGCTCAGCGAGTTTTCAATGGGGGTGCCAGACAAAGAAACCTTGCAATCGGCTTCCAGGCTCAGCACCACTTTTGATATTTCGGAGGCACGGTTTTTTATTTGCTGGCTTTCGTCCAGCACCATGACGTGCCACCCGACTTTTTGCAAGAGCTCCAGATCTTGCCGGGCAGTATGGTAGGTGGTCAGCACCACGTCGTAGCCCGACAATGCGCGGGCATCCGCGCCGCGTTTAGGGCCTGTGTGGGCGCAAACAAGCAGCGAAGGGGCGAAATGCCGCAGTTCGTTTTGCCAGTTAAATACCAGAGAAGCCGGTAAAATTACCAATGCTTTCAAAGGTTTGAGCGTTGTTTGATAGCTTTGGAACAGGTCGAGTTGGGGCGCGGCGCCAGGGATGCTATCTGTCCCATTGGCCGCCTGGTTGGCTTTGGCGTGGAGCAAAAGGGCAATGGTCTGCAAAGTTTTCCCCAGGCCCATATCGTCGGCCAGGCAGGCGCCAAAGCCGGCGCGGTAGTGGCCCACAAGCCATTTAACGCCCAGCAATTGATAAGGCCGCAAGGTAGCTTTCAAATCGGGCGACACGGTGTATTCTATTTGTTCCGGGTCGATATGGGGCAATTCCGCGCCACTGCCTTCTGCGTCCAGGCCTGCTGTTTGCAGCAGGGTAAACAAAGCCTTGGGCAAGCGCAGCGCTTCGTCGGGTCCTTCGCTGGCCGCTTCTGCCAGCTCGGTGTAGCGGGCAAACCAGGCTTCCGGAATCAAGAAAAATGTGCCGTCAGGGAGGCGGTAAAAGCGATCGCGCTTGCGCAGGTGTTGCCACAATGCTTTGAAGGGGAAGGAGAAGCCGCCTGCCTGCACCTTGCCGCGCACGTCGAACCAATCGGTTTGTGCTGTGCTGTCGAGCTGCAGTTGTCCGAGCAGCAGGGCTATGGACTTGCCCTCCACTTCCGGCAGTTCCAGGGAAAAACCTGCCGTTTCCAGGGCCGTTTTGTGCTGTGCCAGCCAGGCAATGAGAGCTTCCAGCGAGCCAGTTTCCGATACCTTTAACAGCTTCCCAGAGACTTCCAAACCGTTTTGCAGTAAAAAATCTGTTTTTTCTCGTTCAGCGTCAACATCCCGCACAGCTTGCCGCACCACAATCTCCTCGCTGCCATCGCTGGCAAATTCTACGGTGGTGACGCGGTCGCGGCGTTCGCCGTGACTGAACTGGGTGCCGGCATACAAAAAGACAGGCTGTAGGTACCAGGCATTTTCGAGGATGTTTTCGGTGCAGCGGAGCTGGGTGGCCAACAGTTCGCTATTCGTCAGCATGTCGAAACCCTCGGCTTCGATGCGGGTGCGGCCCGCGCTTTTGGCCACAAACTGGCGGAAATACATCCGGGCTTTGTCGAGCGGAATATGCACCACATCCTTGTTGCGGAATGGCTTTACCATGTTGCCGTTGATGCCGGGTACACGGAAAAGGGCGTAATCGACCAAAATCCAGGCAGGGTCGGTATTGGTGAGGGGTCGCACTTCGCGCGACTGAATGGTCCATTTTTCGTCTTCGGTACCAAGCTGGAAGCGATATTCGACGCCCTCGGGGGTTTTGGAAAAGGCGATGTGTGGTACCAGTTCGTCGGTGGCGAGGGCGACCTGCACGTCGCTGGCATGTGTTTTACGCTCCAAATCGAGGGTGAGGGGCCATTTGTCGCGCACGATTTCGGCCAGGAAGGCATCCAGTTTTTCAAAAATATGCTTTTCGACACTGGGCTTGGTTTCCGGCACTTCCAGCAGCTTGGCGAGCGGGGTAGGCGCTTTTGCTTTCGGCGGTTTGAAGCGGGCTTCAATGTTTTTTGGAGTCAAGCTGTCGATTGCTTCCAACAATCGGGACAGT
>CAYVPM010000843.1:0-2573 GCA_964453475.1 uncultured Saprospiraceae bacterium
GGTATAGCCTTTTTCTATGGCATGGGTGGCGCAGCGGATCATGTCGTCGAGCGGCAGGTTGTAAAATTCGCCGTTCGACCAGTTGTCGGGGATTTCAAGTATGAATTTCCCCCAAAACGGGTGGTGGGTAAAAGAGGTGATGGTCACGTAATCGTCGGGATTGATGCCCAGAGAATCGCGGTATGATTGTGGGGTGTACGCCTTGCCTTCAAAGTTGAACTTGTTGACCAGTGGGCCAAATTCCTGGTCGAGCAGGGCATCTATTTCTTTCAACCAATTGGGGGCCAGTTTTCCTTCTTTGCCTTGCTGGGCAAAAGCAACGCATTTTTCCTTCAGCGCTTTTTCCAACTTGCTGTGGTTGAATGGCTTTGTGCCGTCTATCCGGCCTGGGTAAATGCTTTCCGGGACGATACCGAATTTTTTCACCGCCATCAGCATGTCGTGCGAAAGGCCGCCTTCCCCAAACTGGGCAGTGCCCTGGCGCCGTACATAGTTTTCGCACTTCATGCGATAGATGTTGCGCACAACGTACATTTCGGACAAATCGGACGTCCCTTTGCCCAAACGAAGTGCTTCACTCTCCAGAAAGGAGGCAGTGCTGAATGCCCAACAGGTGCCGGTTTGATCCTGGCTTTTTACGGATGTTGCAGCAGCACGTTTGTATTCCTTAAATTCATAGGGTTCTTCATTTTGGGCGTTACTGAGGTTAAGGCTAACAGCAAGCCAGAGGATCGAGAATATCAACTGTTTCATATCTTATTTTTAATTGTTTCTTGGCGCAAAAGTAAAAAAAAGCAGCGATTTTGTCATTTTTAAGGCCAACACTAGATATTCTGCTCAAGCTTCGTAATAATAATCCGTTTTTTGTGCCCATGGTCAAGTATTTTTTTTCCGTCTGATGGCCTTCCGTTTGTCGATTCATGCTCTATTGCCACTCGTTTGGCTTCTCGCTTCATGTTGGTGTTCCGCACAGTCGGTACGCTTTGAAACCATTGACTCAGATGAGGGCCTTTCCCAGGGAATGGTATACGATATCCTCCAGGACAAACTCGGGTACCTGTGGTTTGGCACCCGCGACGGGCTGAACCGCTATGACGGCTACAGATTTCAAGTGTATAAAAATGACCCATTCAACGAGTTTTCTGTCTCCGATAACATTATAAGGGTGTTGTTGGAAGACCGATACGGCCGCATTTGGGTGGGCACTGAGAACAATGGGGTTGATGTATTTGATCAGGCATCTGGCAAGTTCTTCCATTTGAGCAAAGGGGCGGGCGGGCTTTCCAGCCAGAAGACTCTATCACTGGCAGAGACCTCGGATGGCGCAATTTGGGTCGGAACGGAATTTGGACTGAACCGGATACTGCTGCCAGAAGCCTTGCCGGCTCATGCCAGCGATTTAAGTGCGGTCGCAGCAGTTGAACAATTTTTCTGGGAGGAAGCTGTGCCGGAAACAGCCTCGCCTTTCCGCAGCGATTATTTTATTAGTTTGGCAGAAGCAGATGACGGACTGCTTTGGGTGGGAACAATGCTGAACTGCTTTAATTATGACCTCAAAACAAAAAAACTGAATAAGGTTTCGCTAGACAGGCAAGCCCGTTCCCGTACCAATTATGTGGCAAAAGCGCCAGATGGCTCCATCTGGGTAGGCCAGTTTGACCGAATAATCCATTATTCCGGTTCCCAAACGTTTGTTTATCCCCTTCCAGCTTTGCAAAACAGCACATTTCTTTCATTGGCTTTCGACCGGGAGGGCAATTTATTTGTAAACCGCAGAAAAGAGATTTATTTTCTCCCAGCTGCCGAAAAAAAGGGGGGGGACATAGTGCCTCAATTGTTTTACCGCTTCCCTGAAAAAGATGTTATTGGTTCCTCCGAGATTTATTGTGATCGAAGGGGGCTGATTTGGATCGGGACAAATGGTTATGGTATTCGCAAATACAATCCGGCAAAAAGTTTGTTCAAACATTTCCTGCCCGGTGTCAGCACAAGGAAAATCCGGATCAATGCAAAAGGGGAGTGTTGGGTTTGGACAAGTACCGGTGTGTTTTCTTTGCTGGATCAAACGGGTTTGCAAAGCAAAAGGCAGTTGTATGAGGGCAATGATTTATTCTACCACGACTGTTTGTTTGGCAGGGACGGAAATTTATGGCTGTTGGCACAAAATAAAACTGGTGCCACGGACAATTCTCTGGTGATTCAAAAGAATTTGAGTACAGGCAAAACAAAACAAATGATCAACCTTGTTGCCGCAGGGTTATACAGCCAACTTCTCGAAGACAGGCTTGGCAACATTTGGATTTTAGGTGACAAAAGTGAACTGGTACACTACAATGTATCAAACGGAACTGCTCAAAAGTATGATTTAAGCGCTTTTACTGGTTTTAAGGAATATGCTTTTGCATTGTTGGAGGATGAAAATGGCCATATTTGGGTAGGCACCCCGCATGGCCTGATACGGGGAATCCCTGAGAACAACAACGAGCTTGTAAACTGGAGGCTGTACAAAAACAACCCTTCAGACAAGAACAGCTTGAATAACAACGCCATTTTGTGCCTCCTGGACGATGCCC
>CAYVPM010000844.1:0-2571 GCA_964453475.1 uncultured Saprospiraceae bacterium
CCGGGCCCACATTGATAATCAACGACTTACACGGTTTTACGCCTGTAGGTCGTTTTTATTTGCATACAAATTACATACAATTGGTCTTCAAATGGGGACTTGGTGCTGCATTATACAAGGTAAGTACGTGGACAAATTGCCAAGTTTTTAGACTCCTCAAGATTGAACAGAATTGCAGATTTGTCTGAAGAATTAACGTTTGTGCGAAAATTGCACATTTGTCCAATTTATCCTATCTTTGCACTGCCTACTCCGCATGAACTCCGACTCCACGTCGTTGAAGGGTATCCTTCTCAGTGCAGCAGTGGGCTTTTTTTATTTATACCTTATTGGCTGCCGTCAACGGTTTTTTGGGCGAATAGTAGTTGGATGAATTTTGGTAGCGCGCAGTGTCGTACAAATCTACCACCAGCGAAATTTGGTCTTTCAAAAAATTGTAATAACGCACTTCGCCTCGCTCAAAAACACGTTGGATTGACCAACAAAAGTAGTCGGCCACATTCAGCAAAGGTTCCGCTCGGTGGTTTTGCACATTGAACAAAACTTCGGTCGTTACCCCCCTTCCCTTGTTCCTGCTTTGGGCTTTTTCCAATGCCATTTGTAAATTGTTGTTTTTGGTAGTCTTGCCCCGGCTGGCAACGTTCAGTACCAATTTTCCTTTTTTGTTCAGTTTGTTTTTCAGCAAATGCGAAAGCAAGTCTGCGTAAAATTCGGCCTCCTTTCCATTGTGTTTCATCTCATATAAAAGAGGGATTTTCCGCCCAACAAAGGCTTCAAAGCTACAATTCACGGAAGAAATAAAATCGTAAAAGACCTTGCGCACCTCCGGCACGTCATCGGTAGCATGGAAATAATACCCGCCTTCCGTTGCCTTTTTGTTGATACTTGGAATGTCGCGAAAATAGGGGTCATTGATAATCTGATTTTGCAGCTCAATAATCCGGCGGCGCAAAGGTTGCAACGGCTCTTTGAATTTGGCCATTCCAATAATGAAGCACAGCGAAACGCCGTCCAGCCCAATGATCGGCACTTTCCCTTTTGCGTAAAAGGTTGTGTCTCCGGCCTCATCCAAAAAGCGGTGGTTGTCTTGAATTAGTCGCGTTGCCATTTTTTATCGATCTACTACTCATTAACGCCAAGAAAATATATCGCTTGTAATGGCATCAGATTCTTTTCTTCATCATTCATCTTGGAGTAAAATTCCTTTCAAAGAGACATAAATCGCTCAAAGTCAATCAATTATATGTGTTTATGGGATTCTCTAGCACTACGTTCCGCATCTGGAGAAAACCGGCCTGAAGTTACAAACAAACCAACGTCACCTGGTTTGCTGAGTATGCCAATAAGTTGTCGTATGTCTTCCACAGGGATTGGAGTATTTGGCTTATGCTTGACCTGTACCTTTATCCTTGGTTCTTGGGTTCCAAGAGGGTCAGTATAGGCAATAATGTCAATTCCCCCATCCTTTCCTCTTTTTGCAATATGCGGAGTAAAATACCCCATTGCTCGAAGAAGTGCTCCAACCAAATCTTGAAACTCATACGGATTTTTACCCTTAACAAATTCCAGTAATCCCTCCGAGGCATCATCTAAGTATTGTTGTAATAAGGCCTGTTGCTGTTGCTGTTCATTTCTTCCCACATCCTCCAGTTCGTCTGTTGCAACTGGTTCTTTTGGATTATCATTTTTCCATCGTTTATAAGCCTTCATAGCACTTTCTAAAAGCATTTCCTCTCCGTTTTTCATAGCTTCTTCCCCTTCAGGAGTCAGAATCCAAAGCCCGCTTTCTTTTCTTAGGAAACCCGCTTTTATGCAGTCAATCGAGTAGAAATGCAGGATAGACTCCCATCGGATATACCCTGTTTTTTCATATCTTTCCTTTTCCCAATCAGAGAGATCAACTCTTTGGGGAATTTTATCTATTACTTCCCTTCCACGCAATTCTCCTCCAGCCTCTTTTAATATTTGAAAGGTGGCCATAATTGTCTTGGTAGCAGATGCTTTGGACTGAGAAACTCGTTTGGTCATATTGATAAGATGTAAAAAGGTTCTAAGAAAAACTACTTGGGATTATCCGACTTGCTTTTTCTACCTGCTAGCTGCCCTCCAAACATAGGCGCTGAGTACAGCTCATAAAGCCCAAACAAAAATTAGATACGTGCCAACTCACTGCCAAAGGATTGCGGACAGTAGCACAAATCAACGGTATTTATGGTACTCTCTAATATCTTGTACGATCTTTTCCAGCTCAAAATCCGTAAAATATTGGCTATAATATCACAAAAAAACGGCGACAGCCAGATCAACTATTGGATACAAAATCCGAAACATCATTCCCCAAATGGCCTCGCTTTTTGAAGCTACCGATGCTTCCCAATAATCTCCAACGCCCCATCCCGCACCCCAAGCCACGCCTTTTCCACCGTCGCATCCCAGTTCCCATCGTGTTTCTTCACCGTTTGGATCAGGGCATCCAGAAACATTTTGAAATCATCGGTTTTGTAATTGGCGTGGCTCTTGGCCGCGGGATGCACCATTTTGGCCAGCAGATGCCCTTTGTTGTCGAGGTCG
>CAYVPM010000845.1:0-2569 GCA_964453475.1 uncultured Saprospiraceae bacterium
GGTAGGGATGGAGATCAACAACCTTTTTAGAACATAACGCAGCATTCAGATTATGTTTGAGGACTAATCTTCATAATTGTCATCATCCTCCACTTTGCGCACGCGGGGATCTTCCGACAGCATTTCTTTTTCGCGCTTTCGCTGCACCCGGGCTACGACAATGATACTGATTTCAAACAAAAAGTACAGGGGAATCGCCACCAATGTTTGCGAAATCACATCGGGGGGTGTGATGATCGCCGCTAAAATAAGGATCAATACAATAGCATGCCGGCGGTAATTCTTCAAGAAGGCCGCGCCTAACAACCCCATTCGGGCAAAGAAATAGGCAGCAACTGGCATCTGAAAAATAAAACCCGTGGGTATTGTGAACATGGATAGGTAGGTCACATACGAATCGAGGGTGGGGGCTACTTCCACCCCATCAAGGCTGTAGCCTGCCAAAAAATTGATGGAAAACGGCGCTATGACGTAATAGCCGAACAAAACGCCCAACAAAAACAAAGCAGAACAGATAGCAACCACACCGCGTACCGATTTCCGCTCGTGCTCGTGCAGGCCCGGGCTTATGAACCGCCAGAACTCCCAAAAGATGAACGGGAAAGCACCGATCACGCCAAGCCAAAAGGATACATACAGCACCTGCATGATGACCTCGCCAAATTCTCGGGTGATGAGTTGGAAATTCGCCGGGGTGAAACAGATCGCATCGCCCATGCCAACGGCGTGAGAGAAGTTACAGAGTATTTTAAAAGTAGGGAAATCGGGGCTGCGGGGGCCAAAAATAATCGTGTTGAATACAAAGTCCTTGTTCAGGAAACATATCACGGCGATCACTGAAATGGCCAATGCAGACCGCATGATATGCTTGCGCAGCTCATTGATATGGTCAAAAAAGGACATTTCCGCGCGCTCTTGGGTGTAGCGCTCATTTTCGTGCTGTTGATCGATTGGCATACGAACAATTAAGGTGAACGGGCTTTGAATGGACAACCCTGGTGTCAGAACGCATCGCTCGCGCTGACGCGTGTTAGACGGCGCAAAAGTAAAAGGTTAATTCAGCGAATGGGGTTGTTGGCGAAACATAATGGACAAAAAATGTTAATGATGGCCAGAAAAACCCCGAGATAGGCCTGGCGCCTGCCTACAAGCCAATACGCATCCCTTCCTCCGCAATCGAGAACCCGGCGGCATGCAACTCCGCCCTGGCTTTTTCATTCCACAACAGCGGATTGGTATGGTTGAGGTGGATAAAGGTCACTTTTTTCTTTTCTGCAGCGGGTTCTGGCGCAAACAGCCGCATGGTTTCGGCTACAAAAGGGTGGGGCACCTCGGCCATGGCGCGGCCGGCCAGCTCCCCGTCTTTGTAGAAAGTGGCATCCACCAAAGCGTAGTCCACCGCCCGCACTTCCGCTACGATGTCGCGCTGCCATTTTTCCCATTTGTCGATATCAGGGATGAACAGCACTTTTTTCCGGGGCGTTTCAATGCGGTAGCCGACGGTTTCGGAGAATTCGTCGCGGTGCGGCACCAGGAACGGGGTGATGCGCAGGTCGGGCGTGAGCTGGATGGCGCTGTCGGCTTGCAAGGGCTGTATCTCAATGTTGTGCAGGTTGACCAGCTGGCTCCAGGGCCCGTTTTCCCGCAGGAACTGACCCATGTGTGGCATTGCATAGACAGGGGCGTTTTTGGCGCCCATTACCTCCCGGCCCAGTTGCATGAGGCCGGTGTAGTGGCCGATATGGGCATGGGTGAGGAATATGCCATCTGGCACGCGCTTTTCGGGCATGTTAGCGGCTTCCTGCAGGCGGCGCCATTGTTCGGTGAAGGCGGGCGTGGCTTCCAGCAGAAACACTTTCCCTGCTTTGGGGTCGACGAGGCCGAGGCAGGCGGGGAGTTTGGGGGCTTGTTTGCCGGAGAACACAAGTTTGCAGCAGTCGCGCTGGCAGCCTGCGTGTGGGTAGCCGCCGTCCTGGGTGATGCCGAGGATGAGGAGGTAGGAGGATGGGTGGGCGTGTTGGCGATGCGTGCTTTTTGTACACGCCAGAATGGAGAATAAGAGGAAGATTTTGAATACATTCATAACACGCTCAACTGATTTCGCGGAGGAGTTTGTCCCAGTTCATGTTGTCAAATGAGTTTATTCCGTATCGCAAACTGTACCAGCCCGGCAATGCCCGGCACGTCCAGTTTCTGAATGATGTTGTTGCGGTGGGTATCAACAGTGCGGGGGCTGATGAAGAGCTGCTGTCCGATTTCGCTGCTGCTGAGGCCCTGGGCTACCAGTTTCAGTATTTCGATTTCGCGCTCGGAGAGCTGGGCGAGCAGGGGGGATTCAGGGTTGGCGTTTGGTTTCATGAGGGTGAGGGCCACTTCGCTGGAAAAATAATTGCCGCCTCCGGCCACGCGCTGGATGGCATCGCTGAGTTCTTCGAGTGAGGTGTTTTTGAACAGGAAGCCGCTTACGCCTTTTTCCACGGCTTCTTGCACCAGCTCTTTGCTTTGCAACATGGTAAGCATGATGACTTTCACCCCGAGGTAGTCGCGTTTTATAGCTTCGGTGGCTTCC
>CAYVPM010000846.1:0-2569 GCA_964453475.1 uncultured Saprospiraceae bacterium
GGATATAGGAAGTATATTGCCCCTTGCCAACTTGCCCCTTGCCAACTTGCCCCTTGCCAACTTGCCAATTTGCAAACTTGCCCCTTGCAAACTTGCCCCTTGCCCCTTGCCAACTTGCCAACCTACCTCCTGCTCCTCACCTTATTAGCTTCCTGCAACAACGGCGGCCGGCGTGACATTGAGGCTTATTATTTCCCGGTAAAAGAACTGCGCAAAGGACAGGTGTACGAGTATGCGGTATCGAACAAGGATTCTATTTCCCTGGAATATTGGTATTACCGGGGTTTTGTGCGCGACAGCGGTTTGTTCCTTTCCGGGACATTTTACGATCATAACTTTGAAATTGGTCAGATTGTGCGCGAAAAAATTACCAAAACGGGTGCTATTGCCAAAGAGTGCAACCTGTATGAGCCTGCACCGGAAACGGAACAAGGTCAGACGCATATTCGGACCAACATAGAATCGCCCAACCTCTTCCCTTTTTCTGTGCGGGATTCGTCTGGGATATTTGAGTTCAAGTTACATTTTAGCCCGCCCGAAGACCCTGAAACCACCATTTACCTCAACCGCAAACGGCGCTATATCGGCAATGTGGCAGATTTTGAGTTTGACGGAAAACAATACCCCTGTATACGTTTTGCATTTTACGAATCCATCAGCACCCAAAAGGATGGGCGGCCCGATTTGGAGACGTTTGGTGAAGAACGTTACGCAAAGGGGCTAGGCCTGGTGTATTACAGTAAATCGTATGGCAAAAACGCCTTCAAGGTGGAAGGGCGTTTGACGGATATCATTTCTATGCAGGACCTCGAGCAACGAGCCGCCAGCCGTTTCAAGTAATAATTACAGCCCATATTTATCGATCAAATACACCAGGGCCGCCATGCTCGCCGCGCCAAGTTCCAATTCTCTTTTGTTTACCTTGTCGAAGGTATCGTCAGCGGTATGGTGGTAATCGAAATAGCGCTGGGAATCGGGCGAGTAGCCGCAGAGCAGCGCTTTTGTGCCTTTTAAAGGACCAATGTCGGCGCCGGAACCGCCTTTTGACAATTTTAACCCGTAAGGTTCAAACAGTGGTTCCAACCCTTTCACCCGGTCAAAAAAGCCGGCGAATACCGCCTCGTCGCCATCAAAGGTAAAGCCTCTTGGCGTGAAGCCGCCCGCATCGCTTTCTATGGCGCACAAATGGGTTTCTTTCTTCCGAACCGCTTCGGCAGCATAAGCCTTGCCACCCCTTGTCCCGTTTTCTTCGTTCATGAACAAAACGCAGCGGATGGTATGGCGTGGACGGTATCCAATGCGCTGAAGGATGTGCAGCACCTCCATGCTCTGCACTACGCCGGCGCCATCGTCGTGGCTGCCATGCCCAACATCCCAGCTGTCGAGGTGGCCTCCGATGGTGATGAAGGTACCGGGCTTTTCCCTGCCCCTTATTTCACCGATGACGTTGTATGAAAGCACATCCGGCAGCGTTTTGCAGTTCATTTTCATGGAAACCCGCACTTCGGGGTCGTCGCGCAGGGCGGCTGACAGGCGTTCGGCTGCAAGGGTGCTGATGGCAACAGCCGGAATGAGGGCATAGGCAGAGTCGTAATGCAGGGTACCGGTGTGCGGGAAATCATCGAGCCGCAGGCTCATGCTGCGCACCAGTACGCCGACTGCTCCGTATTTTGAAGCCCGGGAAGCTCCGCCTACCCTTTGATCGACTGCCATGCCGTATGCTTCAAAAGTGCGAATCCGGGTGGGATCCATCGGGCGGTTGTAGAAAACGATCTTTCCGCGCAACGCTTTGCTGCCGAGGCGCTCCAGCTCGTCCCAGGACATTATTTCTATTACGCTGGCTTCGATACCCGCAGATGGGGTGCCGACGGAGCCACCCAGTGCCAAGGCTTGTAAGGGAGACAAAATGTTGCGCTCCCGATCCAGAAGCCATACTTCTTCGGCATCTCCCCGTACCCAATGCGGCACCATACAAGGCTGAAGCCATACAGAATCGAGGCGCATGGTGTCCAACACGGACTTTGTCCAGGCCACCGCTTTTGCTGCCCCTATGCTCCCGCTTAGCCGATGCCCAACGCCCAGCGACAGGTATTCCAGCCAGGCGTAACAACGGCTGTCGCGGAGTGTCTGGTCATAAATCCCATCAATAGCCTGGGCATCGGAATCGCTTTTGGGGGATTGAGCAAAACCGGCACTTAGTGTACAAATGAGAATAAGGGTAAAATTCAAGGCATTGCGGAGTTTTGCGCGAAATAAGGATTTTCTCATTTTTTTAAATTTAGGAAATTATGTTCTAAAAAAAGGCCATTTTACATCATTACCAGTATTATTTTTTTTGAAAAATTGATATCAAAACAAATAATTCTGTTGGCAATATCATCGCTTTCGGCGAAAAACTTATCGCCATTCCAGGCAAAATTTATTTTTTAAAAAAAATCAAAGCTGTTCTTGTACGATGTACACAAAGCCATTTTACCTTTGCAATCAGAAAGTAAGCAACTTAAAATAATTTGGTTTTATTTGGTTAGGGCTGAGGTAGTGCTGTGGTGGCACTGCCTCATTTTTTTTG
>CAYVPM010000847.1:0-2567 GCA_964453475.1 uncultured Saprospiraceae bacterium
GTTGCTGCCGGCAATGCCACAACGGCCAGCTGTACTTTGTCCGCCGCCCTCGACAGCGTTGTCGGACTTCAGTGCGCCGGGGATTCTACTGGGTCTGCCATAATATCGGTGCTTGGAGGGAATAACCCTGTTCAATTTTTTGTAGACAACTGGCTACCCGCTTTTCCAGACGGGAACCTGCAAAACATACTGCCCGGGGGCAACCACAGGGTCATCGTGCGCGATGCTTTGGGCTGTTCCGACACCCTGGATTTCAGTATTGTCAGCCCGGCTGCCTTGGTCTTGGGAGTCGATGCGTTTCCCGTAAATTGCCCAGGCGACAGTACAGGCGCTGCAATGGCCAATGCCGTAGGGGGCACCGGAAACTTAACGTACGCTTGGCAGCCATGTGCCGGCGGCGCAACACAGACAGGCGTGAATATAGGCGGACTGCCTGCCGGATGTTATGCTGTAACGGTCACGGATGGCAATGGTTGCACCTTAAGCTCCAGTGCTACAATTACGCAACCTGAACCTTTCACCCTAATCACAACCCAAACTCCCGTTTCCTGTTTTGGGGGCAACAACGGCACCACCACCATCACCGTCACGGGTGGCACAATGCCCTATAATTATGCCTGGGACAACAACCAAACCAGCATGACGGCCACTGGCCTGACAGCAGGGCCTCATTTTGTCATTGTCACCGATGCCAACCTTTGCCAGGTTTCCAGTTCCGTAGATGTGGAACAACCACCTTTGCTTATGGTGAGCAGCAGCAGCGCGCAGGCAGTTTCCTGCTTTGGTGGAAACAATGGTTCAGCCATGGTAGTGGCTACGGGCGGCACCACGCCCTATAATTATTTGTGGAACAATGGACAAATAACTCAAACAGCCCAAAACATCCCCGCAGGCCCACATACTGTCACCATTACGGATGCACAAGGCTGCAACGCGCAAGTAATTGTCACCGTACCGGAACCTTTTGAATTGACTTCTATTTTTAGCAATGTGGCTGACGACCCTTGCGTGGGAAGCTGCCAGGGCAGCGCTACCATCAACCCGGCCGGAGGAAGTCCGCCCTATTCCTTTTCCTGGAGCAGCCCAAGCATTACACCTGGTGTGCAAACTGCTACTGGCCTATGTCCCGGAACATACACGGTGACCGTACAGGATGCCAATGGCTGCACCGATACCCAAAGCCAGAATATTGGATCTGCCCCACCCATACAAGTGCAATTCAGCCCCGTTTCGCCAACATGCGTGGGCCAGTCCGACGGATCGGTTGGCACCACTGTCACAGGCGGCGCTGCGCCCTATCTTTATTTGTGGGAAACGGGCAGCACCGCCCCGAACCTGCAAAACGCCAGCTGCGGCAATCATTTCCTCACAATCACCGATGCCGTTGGCTGTACGAAAACCGACACTGTTTTTGTTGATTGCCCGCTTGGGGTTATGGCTAATATAGTCAATATACAAGCCGTAAAGTGCTTCGGCGCATCCGATGGAACTGCAAGCGCTCAAGCCCAGGGCGGGACTGGGCCTTATTCCTTTGTTTGGAGCGACCAAAACAACCAAACTACCCAGCAAGCTTCCAACCTGGCCAGCGGCGTCTACACCGTAACCGTGAGCGATGCCAATGCCTGTACCGCCACTGCTACCGTCTCCATCCCACAGCCAGGCCAACTGAACAGCCCAATCTCCAGCGTTGGCATCGGTTGTTTCAATGCCGCAACCGGCACAGCCATGGCCAATCCCGGCGGCGGAACAGCACCTTACACCTTTATTTGGTCGACTGGAAGCACAAGCCAACAACTTAACAACCTCAGTGCCGGGACATACACTGTCACCGTTACGGATGCCAACAATTGTACCGCATCCAGTACGGCAAACGTGATACAGCCCTCCCAGGGGATTCAATTAAGCGTTTCCCAAACATTTACGCCGTGTTTTGGCGGGGGCAATGGCCAGGCGGCCGCGACGGCCTCCGGCAACCCAGGCGACACCTTCAACTATGCCTGGAGCAACGGGCAACAAGGCCCAATCGCCAATGAACTTGCTGTTGGCGCCTACACCGTTACCGTTACCGATCAAAGTGCTTGCTCGACTACGGCAACCATCTCCATTGTGCAATTTGCGCCCGTATTGGTCAATGTCGCATTTGTTCCACCCACCTGCTACAACCTGCCAAACGGGCAAGCAGCCGTCAACATGATCTCCGGCGGCGCAGCGATGGGCGATACCATGAAGTACAACTACCAGTGGAGTGTGCCTGGTGCGCCGAATGTCCCATTCATCAGCGGCTTGCTGGGCGATGTCACGTATCAAATCACGGCCACTGATTTTCAGGGATGCAGCGGCACCAGCTCCTTTTTTGTAAACCAGCCTCCCGCAATTATTTTAAACACAACGGTTGAAAACATCCTTTGCTTCGGAGGAAACAATGGAGCCGTCGACATAACAAGCGTGCAAAACATGCTGCAACCCATAGTTTACGTTTGGAGCAACATGTCGACAAGCCCTAAAATCGAAAACCTGAGCGCAGGGGTTTACAGGGTCACCCTTACCGATGCGGAAGGATGTACGGC
>CAYVPM010000848.1:0-2565 GCA_964453475.1 uncultured Saprospiraceae bacterium
GGGCAAACCACAGAATGGAGCCACGACCTCGGTGTGCCCTGGCAGTTGCTCCAGTACGACTTTCACCGCGGGGTGCAGGATTGGATTAAAGCCCTCAACCAGCTGTATGTGAGTCGCCCAGCCCTGTGGAGAAACGCCTTTTCCCAGGAAGGTTACGCATGGATTTCAGGCGGTGATACCCAAAACTCGGTTATTTGCTACCTGCGAAAAGGCAATGACGATGAGCCGGTGCTGCTCGTTGTCTGCCATTTCAACCTGAGCTTGCTGGAAGACTATACCGTAGGGGTGCCATATCCGGGAAAATGGACGGAGGTACTGAACAGCGACGACAAGAAATTTGGCGGCAATGGGATACTCAATGGTGTTTTGACCGCTAAAAAGTCCCCCAGCCACGGGCATAAACAATCCGTGTCCTTCACGCTCCCGCCGCTCTGCGTGATGGTTTTTGAAGGGGAGAAACCGCCCAAGAAAAAGGCAAAGGATGATGTTAAAAAAGAGACAAAACCTAAGCGCGGCCCGACACCGAAAGCTACCTGATGCGTTTTTGCGGTTTTTGATGGGCATTGCAAGCTGTAATATTGTCAACGCAAAGTGGTTGTGAATACAGGAATGTTGCAATCATTTTAAAATCAAGCATTTGCCTCACTCAAATCATTCAAAATCACTTTAATCACAGTATAATCACTGTCCCAACTCCTTCAAGCCAGCATCCGCAGCTCCTTCAAATCAAACGGCTCCAGCACCGCTTCCACCTCAAGCAGCAACTTTCCCGCCGCCGAAACGCCTCGGATTATGCCTTCAAACTGACTGTCGTCTGCCGTCCGTGCAAAACGGGAACGCTGATTTCGGCGGTACAGCAGCCCTTCGTAGTCCATTTTGATCGCTTCCAATCGCCCTGCCTTCAAGCGCAAGTACTGTTGTTCCAGGCTCACCCACACACAGTGCATTACCTGGTCGAGGTCGAAACCAGTGCCAAAGCCCTCGGCAAGCGAGGTCGGGTTGGGCAGCGATGGGTCAAATTCCCGCTGGTTGACGTTCAAGCCAATACCAATCACGGAGGACTGCAAATGCGTCCCGCTAATAGAATTTTGAATTAAAATACCCGCTGTTTTTTTGTCGCCCAGGTACAGGTCGTTCGGCCATTTGATGCTGGCCTCGGGATGTTCCACGGCATCGTGCAATGCCAGGGCGACGGCCATGCTGAGGTAGAACTGGTCTTTTGCTGCAAGCCAATTGGGGTAAAAAATCACGCTCATCAGAAGGTTTTGCCCTGCCGGGCTTATCCAGCGACTGCCAAACTGGCCGCGGCCGGCTGCCTGTGTGGCAGCCCGCACCACTGTTCCTTCAGGTGGCTTGCTTTTTGCGATCAATTCTACAGCCCAATTGTTGGTGGAAGGCAGTTCGTCAAATTGATGGAAAACTTTTCCGACAAAAAGGGTGTTTGACATATTTTAAAGCGGAGTTCTTAAGGAACATTCTGCCTTTGAAAGGCGTTTAATGGAATCAAGGTCGCGCTTTTTGCCTTACTTTTGACCCAAATATTTTGCATACTCAATCGAATTATAAAATTTTGACAACCAAACTAGCAACACGGGCCACAAATCCGCAACTCGAAAACCTCAATCACGCTATTGTCGAGGGCATCCGCGACAAAAAAGGCAAAAATATCATTCAACTGGACCTCCGCAAATTGGGCGATGCACCGGCAGACTTTTTTATCATCTGTGAGGGCGATTCCAATACCCATGTAAAAGCCATATCCGACAGCGTTTATAAAAAGGTAAAGGACGACCTGCAAACTGCCCCAACCCATACGGAAGGTTCAAATGATGCCAAATGGGTGTTGATGGACTATTTCAACACCGTCGTACATGTTTTTTACCCTGAAACCCGGCACTTCTACGAACTCGAAAATTTGTGGAGCGATGCTGACGTTACAGAGTACGGAGAAATTTAAGCGGCCGAATTGGCAACCTTCGGGTATTGGGTGCATGTTTCACGCCAATATCCCACACTAAAACTGAATATTACAATAAATGGAACAAGAAAATAAAAAGCGCGACGAAAACGACCAGCGCTCCAACGGTGAGGGCAGCAATGGCGATGGGATGCCTAAGTTCAACTTCATGTGGATTTACATCCTCATCGGCATCGGCTTGCTGGCACTTCAATGGACAAAGTTTTCGGGCGAATCCAAAAAATCGACCTGGGCCGACTTCGACCGTTGGGCCAAGAGGAGCCACGTGCAGCGGCTTGTGGTGGTCAATGACAAAGAAGCGTACGTGTACATCTACCCTGATTCATTGTCAACAAACCCCGAATATGAAGGTTTGAAAGCGACGAAAAAGACCATGTTCAACGCCGATCAGCCGCAGTACATCATGAATTTCGGCAAAGTAGAGGTACTCGAGCCCAAAATTGCCAAGCTCAACGAAACCTTGTTGAAAGAGAAAAAACAGCCGATTACCGTTGAATACGACCAGCGTACCAACTGGAGCGCCATTCTGTTGACCTATGGCCTGCCCCTGCTGCTCTTCATCGGCCTTTGGATACTCATCATACGGC
>CAYVPM010000849.1:0-2565 GCA_964453475.1 uncultured Saprospiraceae bacterium
CGCCTCATTTACCTCCCTCGTCAATTCAACATGGTTTATGGAGTGGTACACCAAAGGCACGTGCTCTACCATCACATCGCTTTTGTCCAGGCCGAATGCCTTTTCATCACTAAGGCCAAGCCGCTTGAGGTGGAAATAAGCGTTGAGCAATACGCCTTCATTCAAGGTAAATTCGTTCTCTACCGACAGGAATTTTTCGAGCACTACAAATTTGAAATCGGGTTCGCTGTTGTACCTGGTGGAGCCGTCTGGTCGGATATGCAGGTTGAGTTCCCTGTTCGCAACCAATTCCGAGACAATTCTTTTGAAATACAATTCAGTCCTTGGCTGGATTCGGAAACCGACGCTGATATTCACCTTGATCACTTTGTCATCTACCAATTCTGAAACATTATAGCGGAGCGTGTAAGGCTCTTCGGTGCGGTGAATGTGCAGGAACCAATACACATCAGCACGTTTTGGTTTTCGCGCAAAAATTGATTTAATGACCTTTTCTTCTACCTCATGCCGGTTGTTTGCCTTGGTGAGGTAGATGAGGTGTGTAGAAATCTTAGGAATGGATTCATCCTGGCTTAGCGCTGAGATATCCGAAACGTATTTTCCGAGATCAATGTATTTGGTGAATCGGTTATGGATTTTTCTGGCAGAAAACCAGACGTACATGGTGAGGAAAATGAACAGTTCAAAAAACAGGAACATCCAGCGTTCCTTGATTTTTGCCACATTGGCGATGAAAAATGAAAACTCGATGGTTCCGAAAAAAAGCACCAAGGCCATTACCAGCCAGGCATTCCAATGAAGCTTGTAATACAGGTAATATGCCAACAAGATGGTTGTCATCAACATCGTTACACGGATGCTGAAACCATAAGCGGCTTCCATATGTGCGGAATTTTGGAAGTATAAAATCATAAGCAGGCAGCCAATCCAAAGGATGTTGTTGACGCTTGGAATATAGATCTGTCCTTTGAGTTCGGTCGGTTGCCGTACACCTACCCTCGGCCAGAAATTGAGGTTCATCGCTTCATTGATCAGCGTATAACTTCCGCTGATCATCGCCTGTGATGCAATGATCGCAGCTATGGTTGCGATACAGATTCCAGGAATTAAAAACCAATGGGGCATGATCTCAAAAAACGGGTTTTGTCCGTTCAATAAATTTCCTTCACCCAGGCTCATGATCCAGGAGGCTTGCCCCATATAGTTGATCATCAGGCATACCTTCACCATGCCCCAGGTTATTCGAATATTTTTTCTTCCGCAATGCCCCAGGTCGGAATACAAGGCTTCTGCGCCGGTGGTAGCCAGGAATACCGCACCCAACAGCCAAAAACCTTGGGGATAGTGTAGGAGAAAACGAACAGCGTACCCCGGATGGAGGGCTTTAAAAATTGTCGGGTGCTGAAAAATTTGAATTAGCCCTAAAGTCAAAAGCATTCCGAACCAAATCACCATGGCAGGCCCAAAGGCGCTACCAACCTTGTGCGTACCGAAACGCTGAAAGAAAAAAAGTCCGGAGAGAATAACGATGACAATTGGCACGGTTGGCAATTGCTCAAGCCCTTTTAAATTGGTCAGCCCTTCAACAGCAGATGCCACAGAAATCGGCGGGGTCAAAATGCCGTCTGCCAGCAGCGTGGTTGCCCCGATTATGGTCGGAATCGCCAGCCACTTCCCATACCTGCGCACAAGCGCATAGAGCGAAAAAATACCGCCTTCACCATGGTTGTCGGCTTTTAAGGTGAGGTAAATGTACTTGAGGGTGGTTTGGATGGTGATGGTCCAGAATACACAGGAAATACCACCGTACACCAGTATTTCGGAAATCGGGCGGTTACCAACAATGGCCTTTAAAACATACAGCGGACTGGTGCCAATGTCGCCGTAAATAATACCAAGTGCAACTAACAGGGACGCAGCGGTTACTTTGTTGCCGATGTCATTTTTCAGCTTTTCCATACATCATAATTTTGATGCAGCAAAAGTGTCCTGAATGGTATTGGTAAAATATAAAAGTCTGTTTGGGTTGTATAAAGATAATATAAAGAAGGTACCAAACATCTTAGCCGAAGCGGTAACCTATCCCGCTTTCCGTGATGATGTGTTTGGGTTGGTTCGGATTGTCTTCGATCTTTTTGCGGAGGGTTCCCACAAACACCCGTAAGTATTGGGTTTCGGTTTGAAAGCCAACGCCCCAAATTTCTTTAAGCAGAAACTGATGCGTTAAAACCCTTCCTTCATTTCGGGCAAAAAGCGACAGCAGGTTGTATTCGGTCGACGTGAGCTTAACCAATACTCCGCTTTTTGTAACTGTTCTGGCCGTGAAGTCAATTTCCAGCGCTGAAAACACAGCGCTGGTGTTGCTTTCATCCTTGTTGTTTCTGCGAATGGCCGAGCGGATACGCGCCAGCAGCTCTCCCGTGCGAAATGGTTTTGTCAGATAATCCGTCGCGCCGTTGTCCAATGCTGTTATAATATCGGCTTCGCTGTCCAGCACAGAAAGGATGATGATGGGCGGATTCAAGTTTCAAATGCAACAGATTTAGTTTTCTTATCGGACGATTG
>CAYVPM010000850.1:0-2563 GCA_964453475.1 uncultured Saprospiraceae bacterium
TCGCCAGTCGTTTGGATCGGCGATACGATCGGACCTGGAAGGTTCGATGGGTGGTTGGAAATCGCGTTCGGGTTCGGGTTTGGAACGATGACGCAGCCCGCGTTCGGGTTGTACGTGCACCAGTTGATGATCTTCCAGTGACGCTCAATTTTGAAGCAAGCATCAGGTACTACCGTGAAGATCTCGTCTTCGTACGATACGCCCAACAGTTCGCAGTCTTCGCCGAAGAACGTAGGCTCTCCGTATACACCCGTGCCATTGCAAACCGTCACGATAACGTCGTTCGGGAAGCGTACAAAGTAGTCTTGCTCGTAGTTCACAACGATACGCTGCGTGCACTGGCTCGATTGGCCATGGCAGTCGAATGCGCGGAACGTCCGTACGATCGTGCCTTTGCTGCAAAGCGTGTCAAACTGGGTGTAGCTCACTGAGTGCGTCAGACCACACTGGCCCTGGTACTCTTTCGTCTGGTCGAGGCAGCAGTTGTCGTAAATGCTGGCCTTGCCGTATACCCACAGGCTTGGGTCGAACTGCTCGCAGCTCACCGTTACGTGTGCAGGTGGAACGCAGACAGGCTTCAGCTTGTCCTGTACTTCTACCTGGATCATGCACTCGTTGAAAATCGGGGTGCCGTCTGGGCCGATCGCAAAGTTGCCGTTAACGTCAACCTGGTAAACACGCAGGATAATCGTCTGGGTCGTGCCAACCTCGCAGCAGTAGAACTTGATAGAATCCGACTCGGAGATCGCGCGCTCAAACTCGCTCGGGAAATCCGGGAACAGGTCATTACAAGCTGGCTGTCCGTTGGTCGTGTTCAGGTTCAGGATGCAGTCAGAGTACGGCGCCATGCGGCGGATCGTAAACTTCACGTTGTTACACTGGTCATAAGAACCGTCGTCAAATGTGGTCGCGCGAACCCAGGTTACACCTGCAAAGTCGCAAGCGCCAAGGGCGGCCGGAGTGCCGTTCGGGCCTTCTGGGCCGTAGCAGTCAAATGGATCGTCTACGCCGATCGCTACCGTAGTAGTCTCGTCGCAAGCAGCTACCGGTGGGATGTAGTCCCGAACCGTCAGGCGGAACGTGCAAGTAGATGTGTTGCCACAATCGTCTTGCGCCTGGTACGTCACCGTATGCGTGCCTTGTGGCAAGCATGGCGTCCAGCCAAATGCACCCAATGTGTCAGGTGTCCAGTGGTTGTTGCCTGGGAAGTCTGTCAGGCTGCCACCGAAGGTGTGCATGCCAGTCTGTACGCCCGTGTATGGGTCGAACGTTACAACCATGCCGCTGATGTTGTTGATCCGCGAGCAGTTGTCTGTGATAATTACGTCTGGAAGGTTCACGAATGCGCAGCAAGAGAACGGATCAACTGATACCGTCATGTTCGCTGGGCAATCGAAAGATGGGCCTTCTTCGTCAACTACTTTGATGATCTGGTTGTACAGGAAGCCGTCGCCTATGCACCAGTCGATGATCGTCCATTCGCGGCGGATTTTGTACGTGCCGTCGCATACCTCGATCACCAGGTCTTCGTAATCCCAGTTGATGTTGCAGCCAACAGGCACACCAAATACATATGGGAAGCCTTGCAGGCCCTGGTTCTCGATCCACTGTGGGGTCGGGTATGCATTGTCCGTGCACTGGAAGTAAGGAGCGTCGATGCCGTCGTAGTCAACCGGCAGCGCAACGCTGTTCAGCGTTGGGCGTACCAGGCCGATCGTTTGCAGACAGGTAGAAGTGTTGCCGCTGCAGTCGCGTGCGGTCCATTTGCGGTTGATCGTCTGCGTCAGACCAGAAGCACAGTTCTCCGTCACGAACGCATCGATGTACGTCAGGCTCTCAAGGCAGCATGCCTCGTCCACTGCAGGAACTGTCAGGCCAGGAGCGCCAAGGCCGATCGCCGTAATCGTCAAAGACCAGGAATTGATCGTGCCTACGTCGCCGCCGGCATTGTCAACGGCCTTCAGTGACCACTGGCCCTGTGGGTTCTCACCGTCGAACTTCGACAGGAAGTCCGTAGAACCCGTGCCTGGGCCGGCGCAAGCCAATGGCTGCAGCGTCAGGCCCTGGTTGTAGCTCGCACAAAGGTTCGAGCACAACGGAGCGTCGTCGTCATAGGTGAAGATCAGGTTGTCGAACAGGTTACAGTTGTTCGCCCATACGATGAATGGCGTGCCCTGTGGGCTCGTCAGCGTTACGCGAAGGTCACCGATCCATGTGTGCGTCAGGTTCATCTGGAAGTTTACATCCAGGATTGTGCCGTTAACAGGAACGTTCAATACAGAGGTTGCACCAGCAGGGTTGGAATCCGGAATACCCTTAGGAACGTCCGTGCTTACATACGTAGCAGACGTCAAAACGTTGTTCGAAGCATAAGGATCGATGTTCGAGTTGCAGGCGAACGTGTAGTTCACGCAAGTCAAAACAGGAGCAAGCTTGTCTTCGATCTTAACATCGCCCCAGCACTTGTTGCCGGTAGCAGGGTCAGTAACACGAACCTGGTAGGTCTTGCCGATGTCGGCTGGGCCAACACAAGCAGGAACCCATGGGCCGTTGCCGTATGGAA
>CAYVPM010000851.1:0-2561 GCA_964453475.1 uncultured Saprospiraceae bacterium
CGAAAACGATGAGCGCCAAGATGAGCACGAAGCCGACGGTGTGAACCTTAGTGAAAACATAACCGGATCGGCCTATTTTACGCATAAAGAAAACGTGTTCAATGATTTTGAGACCTGGCCCTTGAATGTCTGGACGGTCAGTGACCTTGGCCCTTTGACTGCTCAGGGAGACATTAATGGCGATGGGCTGGAAGACGTGTTTATTGGCAATGGGCCAGGTGCGGCAAGTGCAGTTTTTATACAAACACCTGTGGGCGGCTTCAGAAGCACTTCCGTCGCCGTGTTTGAACAAGATAAAAAATTTGAGGATCACGGTGGCGTGTTCTTTGATGCTGATGGCGACAAAGACCTTGATCTGTTCGTCCTGAGCGGCGGTGCGGAGGCCGGCAGTCCTGATTTATGGCAATGCCGTTTGTACCTAAACGATGGCAAAGGCAATTTCAGCAGGGCTTCAGGCGACCTGCCCGCATTAAAAGACCTTGGTTTAAGGGTAGTTGCCCATGATTACGACAAAGATGGGGACGCCGACTTGTTTATCGGCGGTCGCGTGACGCCCAAAAACTGGCCGCTTACGCCAAGGAGCGTGGTTTTGCAAAACAATGGCGGTAAGTTCAGCGATGTCACCAGCCAGGTTGCGGGTGATTTTGAACGCTGTGGCATGGTCACTGATTTAGCCTGGGCAGACATTGATGGCGACCAGCAGGCAGAGCTGATCGTTGTGGGAGAATGGATGCCGGTTTCGGTTTTCAAGCTTGTCAACAACAAGCTGCAAAACATTACGTCAGCCGCTGGTTTTGACAAATCCAATGGGTTGTGGAACCGTGTCGTTGTTGGAGACCTCGACAATGACGGCGATCTGGACATCGTCAGCGGAAATTTGGGCCTGAACAGCCGTTTTACGGCCTCTGTGGATGCCCCGTTCCGGTGTTATGCCAAAGACTTTGACAATAACGGCACCTTAGACCCCATTGTCGCATTTCAGGAGGGCGGAAAAATATACCCGCTGGTACAAAAGGATGTATTGGTGAAACAATTGCCTGTTTTGAAGAAGCGCTTTCTTTTCTCCAAAGATTATGCAAAAGCTACGGTGAGCGATATTTGGCCACAGAAAGATTTGGATGCCGCGCTGAACTTGAACTGCTACGTTTTGGAAACCTGTTGGTGGGAAAACAAGGGGGGCAAATTTGTACAGCACAAGTTGCCCATCCAGGCACAAATATCTGTGACTCAAGGCATTGTTATTGCCGATTTCAACAGCGACGGAAATCAGGACATCTTGTTGGCCGGCAATAAATACGGCTTTGAAGTAGAAACCAACCGTTGTGATGCGGGGAATGGCACGCTGCTCCTTGGGGATGGGAAAGGCAAATTCAACTGGATGGACAATACCGCTAGTGGTTTTTGGGCCATGAAAGAAGCCAGGGACCTGGCGATACTACGGGGGGCTGGTGGGAAAAACACCATAATAGTCGCCAACAACAACAGCGCCTGGCAGATTTTCGGCAAGTAAGCCGGGAGTGCGCTTAAAAAAAACGGGGTGCTCACCAAGCGGTGAGCACCCCGTTTTTTTCGCATTAAGGATGTTCAGTTCATCTGCTGGATTGCCAGGAAAATAAGCACAACATGAAAGAGGAATGCGACAAAAGTGATGATGGATTTATTTTTTGATTTCATATTAAAGAAATGCCGCGGGTCGGTTTTTGTGCGACAGATGTTCTGTATCAGCCAAAATCCGTGCCAACAAGGGTTCTTTAAATGCAAATGATTTTCAAACACATGTTTAAGTTATTGATTTTCAATTATTTAAAAAACAAGATTACGCATCAAAAAAGAACCATATCCGTTATTTCCGGCGCTGCAGTACGAGACTGTCAGCCGGGTATTTTTGCCTCAAAGTATCCATCATTGCTCCGGCCCAAGACGTTATTAGCACACGTTGTTCCATAGAAAGCCGGGCATCATGGTGCGCCCAGGTGTACGATTTCAAGGGCATGTTGCCCTCCTTCACCATTTCGATAATCTCCTCGAATTTGTGGTTTTGAACGGCCAGCTTCCGCGCCGTGAACGTTGAAAAGTTCAATTTTTGTTTCCCGCCTTTGACATGCCCGGCCAACCACATTCCAAGAGGCTGTATTTCAGCATACCATGGGGACCGTGTGGTATTGCTGTGGCAATCCATACAGGCTGGTTTGAGCACAGCCATCACATTATCCGGAATGGGATATTTGGTGCTGATATTATTGGCTGACTCGCCCGAAAGGTTTTTTTCAGGCCGATAAAACTGCAGTCCGATCAGGATTATCAACAGACCGATCAGTATCTTTTTCCTGTATTTTTTCATCATTGCAAAATTTTGGTGAAATCAGCCTGCAATATATACTATGATTCGCTTGATTTTTGTGATTGACACTGATTTTGAATTGATTCCAAACATTGGCTTGCACAAAACCTGGCAGCGTGGGGCAAAAAAAGGCCGTTCGCGTGGTACACGAACGGCCCTTCAATACTATACTATGATTCGCCTGATTTTTGTGATTGGCCCTGATTGATTCAACTGATTT
>CAYVPM010000852.1:0-2560 GCA_964453475.1 uncultured Saprospiraceae bacterium
GGCGCGTTCGACACGGAAATATACCTTACTTATGATAACAAGAAGGTGTGGGAGGACTAGATTGAGCGACGGGAAGAGGCGAAGGACGACCGGAATTAATAATCCTCGAAATACGTCCTGGCCATCCGGCCGTTGTTCCTTGTCACTACAGTAGCGTCGTGGTAATTGTCTTCTGTGAATTCCTGCGGGTTCCGACGGTACAGCTCCCTTTCCCACTTCGGGTTTTGAATCTCGCCCCTTGCCGTAGAATGGAGCGTTATGTAGTCGTCTCCTGCCAGTGACGGGTTGTAAAACAGGAATTTGACGTTGTTCTGCCCCGTTTTCGGGAACTTGTAGTAAATCCATATCTCATACGGTGGCGCGCCCGGCTCGTCTTCTACATGCACCACGTCGTCGGCCTGGCCGAAGCGCAGGAAAGTGCGTCCGCGGTCGGTCTCAAAGCCAAGGCGGAAGCCGCTGGCGAATTTTTTGTTGGCCGCATTGGCCACGGCAATGTACTTGTAATAAGCGTCTTCCGGGTTGTTGGGGTCTTGCTCCACAAAATGCCTGAAAAGGAAAAAGCGCATTTCTTTCAGGTCTTTTTTGTTCAGTACATCCTTTATTGTTGCCGAAAGGTCGCCCGACATCAATACAGAAATAGCTTTCAGGCTATAAACAAGTGCATCTTCGTCAAGGCCCTGCACGAATTGTTTTTGCAGCACGTCATCCGTAAGCTCCGTGTCCCGGAAATCCTGGAAGGGGTTGCTGCGCTGGAACTGTAGGCTGCGAGCGGTCAACAATTCATTGGTCAAGGTGCGCAGCTCTACGGTCAGGGAGTAATTTCCCGTTTCCAGCTTGCTGATGTCCATTTTCACCAGCAAGGCATCCATGGCACTGCGGTTTTTTTCCTGGCTCCCTGCTGAAATAAGGCTGCGCTGGCCGTTCCCGGCTTCTTTTTCGATCATGTAGCGCACCCGGAACTTACCTTCCGGAATAGACTTGTCCGCATGGTATATTTCGGCGTAAAACGCCAATAAGGTGGCATATCTGTCGTAAAAATTGAAAGGGAGCGGCTCCATGTAGTAGCCGTTTTTGGAGAATGGGCTGTCGGAGTTGTCGGCCCTGAAACCGCGCAAAAGCTGCAATTCTGACAGGGCGATCTTGTCTCCGAATTTCACACTGACCGGCTTGCTGAATTGGCTCTTGTTCTCCGGGTCGTTGATGTCTTGCGCCGTAACTTCAAGGGTATATTCACCGGGCGCCAGGCTCATGCGTTTTACGTCCAGCAAGTCGTCGGGAAAGTCGACAATTGGGCTTTTTAGGGTATATTTTTCGTACTTTACTACTGTTTCTCCGTTTTTCACCAGTATCAACACATCAACACCTGCCTGCATCTGGACGCTGTCGATCCGGCGGTACATCACCGATCCGGCAGCAATTTCCAGGTTGACTTCGAGGTAGGGTTTCCCATCGGGGGTACAGTAAACGGCGTAGGAGACGCCGGTATCGAGGGCGTTTGCAAGCATGGGGGCCAGGGCAAAAAGCATCATGGCAAGCAGTCGGGCAATGGTTGTGTTTTTCATGGTGATAGTAGTTGGTTTGTGATAGATATACTGTGATTAAAGTGATTTTGAATGATTTGAGTGACCTCCTACGCCCTGAAAAAGGGCTTCGGCGGGTAAAAAACAAATACCTGATTTTAAAGTGATTGTAGAATTTGTTCATTCACAAGCACTGTTGGCATAGCATAATACAAAAGTCAGGCTTCTAATCCAGATTTTTCGGACTATTTTTGGCTAAAGTCAGGTTTCTAAAAGGCTGCTTTCCTGAGGTTTGACCAAAAATAATGGTCAAATTACCTCAATTATCCTCGGTTTACAGCGAAAACCCTTAGCTTTCCGAGTAATTTTAGACAAAACGCAACCTTTCAAGTAAATGAAACATGCGGTACCAAGCATCCTGATTGTTGTCGTTTGTTGTTCCGGACTCCTCGCCCAGAACTTCAAAAGGACCAATATCTGGTATTTTGGGAGAAATGCCGGCATAGACTTCAACACCATTCCGCCAACGCCTTTGTTGAATGGCGCACTCAATATTTGGGAAGGATGCGCCACACTCTGCGACACATCAGGAAATTTGATGATGTACACTGACGGCATCCGGATCTGGAATAAAAACCACCAGGTAATGCCCGGCGCAACCAATTTGGGAGGCAATAATTCATCCACCCAATCGGGAATAATTGTACCCGTACCGAACTCGCCCAACCTGGTTTATGTTTTTTCCGTCGACAGCCACGGCGGAAGCGGAGGTCTGCGCTTTGCAATTGTCGATATGACTTTAAATGCAGGTCTCGGCGGCTTATTAAGCAGCAACAATGTGTTATTGGCAAAATGCACGGAGAAAATCACCGCGATCCAACATTGCAACAAAACTGATTTTTGGATACTGGCGCATGAAATGAACAGCAACCGCTTCGTGGTTTGGGAATTGACCAGCGCCGGCCTGAATTTGTCGGCAACAACAATTCCGGTAGGTACCTGGCACGGCCCTGGTTCTGAGGATGTCATAGGGTACCTCA
>CAYVPM010000853.1:0-2554 GCA_964453475.1 uncultured Saprospiraceae bacterium
GGCCTGGAACTGGAAGGAAGAGTTGTACAATTTCAGGAATTACGCGCCTGATTTAACGGTACTGCTCAGCGTGCGCGACAGCAGTTACAAAGGCGGGACAGTGCCGGAGGGCAGCAGCACACATCCCCTCGCCTGGTGCCACGAATACGATGGAGGACGTGCGTTTTATACCGCACTGGGGCATATCCCGGCCGCATACAGCGACCCTGTTTTTCAACAACACCTGCTGGGCGGACTTCGCTATGCCGTAGGGAAAAACGCGCCTTTGCGTTACGCGCGCTGCCGCACGCCGCGCCTGCCCGACCAAACCCGCTTTGTCAAAACGGTAATTGCCGGCGACCTCGACGAACCCATGGAAATCGCGCTGCTGCCCGATGATAAAATCCTGATGATCGAACGCCACGGCCAAATCAAATTGTACAATCCGGCAACGGGCCTGTTGAATACCGTGGCCAAGCTGCCCGTGTACTCCGAAATGGGCGACGGTATCATCGGGCTCTGCATCGACCCAAATTGGTCGGAGAACCACTGGATTTACCTGTACTACGCCTCCTTGCGCGATTCCATGAACCAGCTTTCCCGCTTTGTCTTCCAGGGTGACACCCTCGACCGCGCATCCGAAAAAGTGCTACTGACCATCCCCGTGGGACACAAAGATTGCTTTCACGCCGCCGGCAGCATGGCCTTCGATGCGCAGGGCAACCTGTTTTTGGCCACGGGCGACAATACCAGCCCTTTCGCTTCCGATGGTTTCAACCCCATAGACGAAAGGCCCGGCAAAATAGCCTTCGACGCTCAGCGCAGCAGCGGCAACACCGCCGATTTGCGGGGCAAAATTCTGCGGATAAAACCGCTTCCCGATGGCAGCTACCTATGCCCGGCGGGCAACTTGTTTACTCAAAAAGATACGCTGATAAACAGCCAATCCGAAACAGCAGGCACAAATAACACGTCGCGTACCCGCCCCGAAATCTATGTGATGGGCTGCCGCAACCCATTCCGCATCAGCTACGACAAGCGTCGAGCATTTCTTTTCTGGGGAGAAATAGGGCCTGATGCCGGCAAGTCCGACACCGCCCGGGGACCGATGGGGCATGACGAAATCAACCGTGCCCGGTCAGCGGGCAATTTTGGATGGCCATACTTTGTCGGCGACAACCAAGCCTACCGCGACTATGATTTTGCCGCCAAAAAACCGGGGCCATACTTCGATCCGAAACATCCCGTAAATGATTCCCCAAACAATATCGGCTTACAGGATTTGCCGCCCGCCCAACCTGCTTTTATCTGGTATCCTTACGGTAAAAACCGCGATTTTCCCATCCTGGGCTCCGGTGGCCGCAATGCGATGGCGGGGCCTGTGTACTACGCCGACGAATTCCCCGAAGCCACGCGCTTCCCCGATTATTACAACGGAAAACTCATCATTTACGATTGGATGCGCAACTGGCTCATGGCGGTGACGATGGACAGCCTGGGCAATTTCCAGCACCTCGAACCCTTCGCTGATTCCGTCAAATTGTCGCGGCCGATGGACATGTTTTTCGATCGCAAAGGAAGTCTTTGGCTCATAGAGTACGGCACCCGCTGGTACAGCTCCAACGAGGATGCACGGCTTTCCCGCATCGATTTTGTGCGGGGTAACCGGGCGCCGCTGGCAGTATTCAAAACGGATAAAGTAGCGGTGGCGGCAGGCAGCCCCATTACATTTGATTGGTCAAAATCAACAGACTACGACGGGGGTGATCTGAGCTTCGAACTGGACTACGGCGACGGCGAAGTCAAAATATTTACCCAAAAGGAAAACCCTGACCACTACGAGCCTATCCTCTCTCACGCCAAGGCTACGGCGGGCGAGCAACAAACAGCAAAGATTTATCAACAACCGGGCAATTATGTAGCTACCCTGAAAGTACGCGACGAAACCGGGGCTTTTTCCACCCAAAACATCACGCTGCACATTGGCAATGAGGCGCCTTCCGTACGCTGGGACTTATCGGGTCGCAACCAGAGTTTCTATTTGCCGGGCGACACCCTGCGGTACCGCCTGGTGGTGGCTGACCGCGAAGACGGCAGTCTGACAGATGGCCGCATCACAGCCGCTGCGGTGAATACTTCCATCGATTTTTTTGAAAAAGGCATCAACCCCACCGCGCTTCAAAACAAAACGGCGCAAAATGCCGCCCCCGAAAAATTTGCCGAAGGCAAACGCCTCATCGATGGCTCCGACTGCAAAAGCTGCCATGCGGTGGACAAGCTGGTGAATGGCCCTTCCTTTATGGCCGTGGCCGAGCGCTACCGAAACAACAAAGACTTTGCGGTGCCCGCTATTTACCGGAAAATCATTTATGGTGGAGTCGGCAACTGGGGGCAATCCGCCATGCTGCCGCACCCCATGATCCGGGAAGAAGAAGCTATCCAGATGGCCCTGTGGATTTTGGCGCTGGGCGACCCGCCCAAAGCGCTGCAATCCTTAGCGCTGCAAGGCAATTATGTGCTAAAACCCGAAAAAGACGGCAAAGCAGCCCCATTGGGCGCCTTTGTGCTGCGCGGC
>CAYVPM010000854.1:0-2552 GCA_964453475.1 uncultured Saprospiraceae bacterium
GCCGAAGCCTCCCGTGGGGTGCTGCAAAGTGAAGGTTTTGAAAAAGCTGACACTGTGGCAAGGCTGCTCACCGATAAAGAAATGCAGAAACAATTGAAGGGGAATGTGGTTTGGGTGGATGAAGCCGGGTTGATGGGCAACAAGCAAATGAACGAGTTGCTTGAAGTCGCCCGGAACCAGAATGCAAGAGTGATATTGACCGGTGACACCCGCCAGCATAACAGCGTTGAGCGCGGCGATGCCATGCGTATATTGTTGGAGAAGTCAAAGATTAAACCGGCAAAAGTGACAGAGATTCAGCGGCAAAAGAACCGGGCAGATTACAAGGAGGCCGTAAAACTTATATCGGAAGGTAAACAGGAAGTTGGGCTTGATAAACTGGATGCTATGGGAGCCATCCGCGAAATAGCAGAAGCAAAAGAACGGTATGGCGCATTAGCCAATGAATATGCTGAAAGTGCAAAACGCAATGTGCCTGTGCTGGTAGTTGCGCCGACCCATGCGGAGGGCAAGCAGGTTACTACCCATATTCGGGAAGCGCTGAAAAAAACGACCGGATTTGATGGAACGGCACTACTGGATAAAGAAGAAAAAACCATCACCGTTCAAAAGAACCTTTCCCCTACGGAAGCCCAAAAAAGTGACCCGGCATTTTACCGGCAGGGCCTATCCGTTCAGTTTCACCAAAACGCCAAAGGTTTCGCAAGGGGCGGCATTTATGACATTGCCGGAAAGGATGAAAAAGGAAATATTCTGGTGAAAAATAGCAGCGGTAAAACATCGCCGTTACCACTTGGGGAAAGCAAAAAATTTTCTGTTTTTCAAAAATCAGAAATAGGGTTAAGCAAAGGCGACCGGATAAGGGTAACACAAAACGGTTTCAGCCTGAATGATAAAAGAATGAATAACGGAAATATTATGACCGTATCAGGCTTTGATTCAAACGGTAACATTATAGCCCAGTCTGAGAGAAACACGCTGGTGATTGACAGGAACTTCCGAAATCTGGATTACGGGTATTGCACCACTTCCCATTCATCCCAGGGCAAAACAGTTGATAAGGTTTTGATTGCACAAAGTTCGTTCTCCACAAGAGCCGGGTCAAAAGAACAGTTTTATGTTTCGGTGTCGAGGGGTAAAAATGAGATTTCCATTTACACGGACAATAAGGCCGAATTGAAAGATGCCGTTGGGCGTTCTTCGGCAAGAATGACTGCAACAGAAATAGCACAGAAAGCAGAAAAACAAAATAAGGGGCTGCAAAAAACTGTACCAATAAACGACAACTTACCTGAGCAACAAAGACTGGTAAGCAGACTTGCAGCCTTGACACAAGTGCATTATGATAGAGCGAGAGCAGCAGCACAAAATGTCAGACAGACTTTCATCAAAAACAAGTAATACAGCCAATGAAGAGCAGTTTTGTAGAAAGGTTGAAAGTTGATGTTGAGCCGGAAACCGAACTCAGCAAATTTTTTGGTATCGAGCATCAGCCCAGCGGTCGGGCTTTGATGTTTGAACTCCGCACACGCGATGGGAGGCGGTCAGCCATGCCCTACTCTTATGTTACCCGCGCTGATTTTAACCCGGACAATGGAATCGAGGTGTATGTTTCCAATGTCCTTGTGCTGATTAAAGGCCGCAACTTGGATGATATTTACTCTTATTTATTGCAAAACCGGCTTATGTGGATACGGGAAGATAGCAGCGGAACTGACCTTGGCGAAGAGGATGTTTTTGTCGAAAGTCTGGAGGTAAAAACCCCAGGATTAGAATAAAAATCAATATTTCATTGAGACCTGGCTGGTTTGGGAATACTTGAATCGGAACGCGCTTTTTCAACTGAAGGCATTGAAGCACCAAAGGCAGTTATTAGATTTTGACCCGCCTCCCCTCGTTCTTCGATTGCGAGAGAGAACTCCGGTTTTGAAAGGAGTTCCTCTGCAACTTTGGGCAATAGTTTTATTAACGGGGTTGGGTTAGAGGGCTCACAGGTTTTCTTTTCGTGCACCATCCGTTTTAAGCAGCCTGGCTTATAACTTCTGCAACATCATCAAAAGAGAGTTCGTCCTGTCTGCTGTATTCAACTTTTTCCACATAAGTTGCAACAATAGTGGCCTGGCGTTTAGACTGGCCGTTTTCATCTTTGAAAAGTTTATAGGTTAAGCCGCCGGTGACGGTGACAGCATCTCCTTTTTTGAGTTCCCGCGCAAAATGGGCAGCCTGCGCACGGAAAACAAGAACATCATGCCAGATGGTTTCTTTGTCCTTCCATTTTATCTCACCGGTTTTTTCGTCTGCCACAGGGTAGTTGTCGGTTGTTGCTATCCTAAGAACAATAAATGTTTTACCGTTTTTGGAAACGGATTTTGGGTCTATACCTAAATATCCGTTGAGTTCTATTTTGCAGTTTATTGCCATAAATACTCCTTTAAAGTTTGCCTCTTAAAAGGCCTCTGAGTTTAAGAAGCCCCCGTTTCCTCTCCATAGCATTTAAGAATCAGTCTTTCAAGTAGTTCTATATCAGAATTCATTAGGAAAGAGCAAAGCGC
>CAYVPM010000855.1:0-2550 GCA_964453475.1 uncultured Saprospiraceae bacterium
GACGCCCGACAAGAAAGATGCCCAGGCAGATATTCTGCAATACCACTTGGCGGTGGCGGTGTACAAGCCCGATATGCTGGAAGACGGCAAGGTGCTTTCCATGGCCAACGGCGGCAACGTGACCATTGGGAACACAAACGGGAAAATCACGGTGAATGGCGCCAACGTCATCGCCACCATTCCCGCTTCCAACGGTATCATCCACGTCATAGACGCGGTGCTGCTGCCGAAGTAAATGACCGGCACCGCCCTCCAGGGAAGGGCTATTTCACACTGGGGATTTGTAAAAAAGCCTGGCTACTAAAAACGAATCGATCTTAATTTCGTTCGAGCGAGAAGACTTTCCAGGTTTTTAAAACCTGGAAAGTCTTGGCCAAGAAAATTGAAATAGAGTTTGGCGATATTTATTATGCCAACCTTTCGACACAGCCCTAGTTCAGATCACACAACAATGCTACACACATCCAACCTCTGTAAATCCTTCGGCAAACTGAAGGTACTCGACAACGTCAGCGTGACGATGGACGCTGGCCAGGCTATCTCCCTGATAGGCCCCAATGGCTCCGGGAAGACTACCTTACTGAAATGCCTGCTCGGTTTGGTCATCCCCGATAGCGGGGCCATGACTTTCCATGGCAGTGCCATCAACGGTACTTGGGACTATCGCCGGCACCTGGGCTATATGCCGCAAATTGGCCGCTACCCCGACAACATGCGGGTAGCCCAGTTTTTTGATATGGTCAGGGAAATCCGCAACGGCGATTATGGGCGCATAGACGACGATCTGATGCACGCATTCGAGGTAGATAAGTTTGCCAACAAAACCATGCGCACCCTCTCCGGTGGAACACGCCAAAAAGTGAGTGCCTGCCTGGCCTTTTTCTTTGATCCACAGGTATTGATCCTCGACGAGCCCACTGCCGGGCTCGACCCCGTTTCTTCTGAAATCCTGAAAGAAAAAATACTGGCCGAAAAAGCCAAGGGCAAGCTTATTCTGGTGACTTCCCATATCCTTAGCGATTTGGAGGAGCTTACCACCGATGTGATTTACATCATGGAGGGGAAGCTGCAGTTTTACCAGACCATCGAAGATCTGAAATCGCGTACAGGCGAACAAAAGTTGAACCGTGCATTGGCTAAAGTGATGCAACAAAACCTGGCTTATGCTGCGAATAATTAAATACGTCCTGCTGGATATACTTCAGAACAGGATACTGATCGGGTACACCCTTTTTCTGTTCGCTGTATCTTTTGGCCTGTTCAACCTGAGCGATGATCCTACCAAAGGGATGATAGGTCTGCTCAATGTTGTGCTAATCGTAACGCCCCTGGTGAGCATTGTGTTTTCGACCATCCATTTTTACAATTCCTACGAGTTCATCGAGTTGTTAGCAGCGCAGCCCATTCGGCGCAGCGTGATCGTATGGAGCGAGTTTTATGGGCTGGCTTCGGCCATGAAATTGTCGGTATTGTTGGGCATCGGCGTCCCGGTGGCCATTTTTTCGCCCAATATTACAGGTTTGTTCCTGGTGCTGTCGGCGGCAGGCTTGTCGGTGGTATTTGTTTCCATTGCCGTGCTGGCTTCCGTGCTCACCCGCGACAAGGCAAAAGGTATCGGCGTGGTATTGCTGGTTTGGTTTTTCCTGGCCTTGCTGTACGATGCCATCGTGCTTTTCCTGATGTTCGCTTTTGCCGATTACCCCTTGGAGAAGTCCATGCTTGCCGTGGTCGCGCTCAACCCTATTGACCTGGCGCGGGTGCTTGTATTGCTGCAAATGGACATTTCTGCGCTGATGGGCTACACGGGTGCACTGTTTCAGGAACTGTTGGGCACGGGTATGGGCATCGCTTTTGCGGTGGCAGTATTGATGCTATGGGTTTTTGTGCCGATAATGTTGGCGGTGAAAGTGTTCCGCCGGAAAGATTTGTAGGCGCTCAATCTTTAGCCTCAGATAAAAAATTGCCGTTGGCATCATACAACATTTCTTTCCGCCTCAGCTCTGCTTCAAACACCACGGCGCCATCTGATTTTTCAATTTTGGCGGCTTCTTTTACCTTTTTGCCTTTCAAAGCAGATTGAACAGGCGCGGGCAGTTCCGCGACTTTGATTTCAGTTTCTGTTTCCAGCCATTTGCCGTCTGCGCTGAAATTGGCCGACATTTCGACCTCGTTGCTTTCAAATTCGGCTTCCCATTCACCGTTCTTTTCCTGCTTCCATTTTAGGTCTTCTACATTTTTGAACATTTGGTTGAAAGTAGTGACCGCAGCTTCGGGAGGAGGCGATTTTTGAGCAGTGACAGATACGCTTGCCGCCAGAAAAAATACCAGCAATACCAATAAATTTTTCATAGATGTGCAGTGTTTAAGTGAAAAAAGATGCAATTGCGCTTGCAAATTATGGGAAATTATTGGGATGTTTGCAAAAAACGTCTTGTGGAAGAAGCCACGGCCAACGCTTGCTGAAACAGGGAGTTTGCTACCCTGGTCGCAACCTTGTCAACACCATATTTTCTTATCCAATAAAAGGCAGATCTTCCTCTAGAAAGGCCG
>CAYVPM010000856.1:0-2550 GCA_964453475.1 uncultured Saprospiraceae bacterium
GATGTCGAGTACTTCCCCCGCCAGGTACAAGTTGGGGCAAACCCTGCTTTCAAAGGTCTTGAAATTCAATTCTTTGAGGGAAACGCCACCGGCTGTTACAAACTCCTCCTTGAAAGTGCTTTTACCGGTGATCTGAAACGTGGCCTGCATGAGTTGGGCCGTTAGTTGCTGTAACTCCGCCTTGCCCAAATCGGCCCAGCGGCGCTCAGCAGGAATGTCCGCAGCTTCCACCAGTCGCACCCAAAGCCGGCTTGGAAGGTTGAACATCGGGTTAGGGGCTAGCATTTTTTTGCCATTCTCCTGTTTAACCGCAGCCAGGAGTTTCGAAACTGTTTGTGGGTCTTTTTCGGGTAAAAAATTTATTTCCAGCGGGAATTTGTAGTTCAGGGCATACAAATTCCGCGCGCCCCAGGCTGAAATCCGCAACACCGCCGGGCCGCTCAATCCCCAATGTGTCACCAATAGCGGGCCTTCCGCCGCCAGTTTTGTTCCAGGAATGGACAAGCCGGCCATGGGTACCGACACGCCTGAAAGCTCCCGAAGCCGGGTATCCTTGGTATTGAACGTAAACAGCGATGGAACAGGCGCCACCAGGCTGTGCCCCAAATCCTTCAACCAATCCCAAGCTGCCGTGCTGCTGCCCGTTGCGAGCATTATTTTGTCAAAAACCTGTCCGGCAATGCGCCAGCGCCCGTCGGGCAATGGCTCGATTTTATCCACGCGGGTACTGGTCAGCACCTGGACGCCAGCTGTCTGGGCTGCCTGAGTCAGACAATCAATGATCGTTTGTGCATCATCGCTGAGGGGGAACATGCGGCCATCGGCTTCCGTTTTCAGGCGGACGCCGCGCCCTTCAAACCAGGCTACGGTATCTTCCGGGCCAAATTGCATGAATGGCCCCAATAATTCCCGTTGGCCCCTGGGATAAAAATTCACCAGCACCCGCGCATCAAAACAGGCATGGGTAACATTGCACCTGCCGCCGCCACTTACCCGCACTTTTTCCAGCACGGATTTGCCGCGCTCAAAAATCGTGACCTGGCAGGCAGGATTGGCTTCCGCACAGGTGATGGCAGCGAAGAAGCCTGCGGCGCCGCCGCCTATGATACCGATAGAGGTTTCAGGTTTCATGGTTGGCTTCGCGTTTGTTCAAATTAATTCCCTAATATTTCGATGAAATGCGCTTCCAATTGGTCGCGCAGGATCAGGCGTTTCAGCACCTTTCCTTGCTTGTCCAGGGTTATGAGGGTTGGCGTGGCGGGTATGGGGAAGTGTTTGCTGAGGGCATCGCGTGCTTCATTGGGCACAAAACCGTTGAGCCATTTGCTCGGATCGGCTTGTAAGGTTTGCTTCCAGCCGGCTTCATTTTTGTCGAGGGATAGCGCCAGCACTTCCAGGCCCAGGGGACGATATTTTTCATATAAAGCAGCCAAAACGGGCTTGAATTCGCGACAGTGAGAACAATTGGACTTCCAGAAAAAGAGCAGGGTCATCTTGTTTTTGGCGCATACCGCGCTGAGGGAAACATGGTTGCCATCAAGCCCTTGCCATTGCTGGTCGGGGACGCTGTTGCCAGGCTGGCAGCTTTGCAGCGCTGCGATCAGGGTTTTGGTGTAATTGCTCAGCGGCGATTCATCCGAACAATCGGGCAGGTGCCACTTGAGCAGGTATTGCAAACCATTTTCATTTTTGCTGGCCAGCATTTTGTCCAGCAAGAACTTGAAAAGGAACAGATCGACCGCTTCGTTGCCGTTGCGCCGCGACATGATGCCTTCTACGTAATTCCCTGAACCATCTTTCGACGTGTGATCGAAATAACTGTAATAGTGGTTCAGCGCTTTTTCAAAGGCAATATGGTTCAATATCTTATCGCTCCGAAACGGTATTTTTTCCAGGCCATGCGCGATGGCAAAAGCATTGTCCGTCATACCAGCCTCTTTGCTGTCTTTGGGATAATCCTCCTGAGTTGGCCTGAACAAAAGTTTAGACAGAATATCACCGGTAAAAGTACCCGGGTTTTTTTTCGCCATTTCCAGGCACAGGTTGTTGACCATACGCACCGCTGAATTGAGCTCCGCTTCGGGAGCCGCAGAGCTGGTGTCGCGCAACGTGTTCAACGTAGAATATGCCGACATCAGCGCAAAATAAAGGTCGTTTTCCGGGTAGCCAGCAATGGCGGCAGGGCTGCCGTTCATCGAGCGCATATCAAGGTTTATGCGCAGCACAGAATCGTGCACTTCTCCGGGGCCGGGCAGCAGGAAATCGCACTTAACTTTGGGTTGGTTGACCATCCGAATTTGGCATTGCGCCTGCACGGGTGGCATTTTGTCGGTGGAAAATGCGCCGTTTTCCAGTTGCAGAATAGTCAGTTGTTGCCAATGATCCACCGCCCAGTATTCCATAATGGCCACAGGAAGGGCACTGGGAGGGACATTTGAAATATTGCCACGCAAAACAGCCTGGGCAGCACTATTCAGGCTGTCGCAGCACAACAGCAAAAGCAGCATGATGATCCTGTTCATGATGGGAGCTTTAATTCAAACGCTCAAA
>CAYVPM010000857.1:0-2547 GCA_964453475.1 uncultured Saprospiraceae bacterium
CACTATGGGCCATCGCTTAGAACACATAGTTTGACTTCTTCGAAGTCTGTACACAATATGCGGATAGTCAGTTAATTTATTTAAAAAAAAATTCAAAGTGCTGTAACATCGCCTTCGGTAAGCCGTCTCCTTTTCAAATCAGGGCGCAAGACCAATATGACTCGGACCATCTTCCAAGATAAAATATTTCCCATCCGACACAAGCTCTACCGGTTTGCCCTGCGCATCACCGGGAGCATACACGAGGCGGAAGATGTGGTGCAGGAAGTGCTGGAAAAAGTGTGGAAGACAACGCCCGAACATACAGAGGCAGTGATGAATTGGGAGGCGTGGTGCATGACGCTAACCCGCAATCGCTCCCTGGACAAAACCCGGAGCCAAACGTTGCGGCGCACTGCAACACTGGACGGCGTTCAAGAGCAAAGCTCTGACATAGCCTCGCCGGCACAGGCCGCAGAAAACAGGGACTTGGCAGCGCATGTGAAAAAGTTTATGCAAGAATTGCCCGAAAAACAACGCTTGGTAATGCACCTCCGCGATATTGAAGAATTGACCTACGATGAAATTGCAGAAACACTTTCCATCAGCCTGGAGCAAGTGAAAATAAACCTGCACCGGGCACGGAAAACGATTCGGGACAAAATGACAAACCAACTTTAATGTCCCTTAATTATACAAATCAAACGCCATGAGCGAAATAAGGCACATACAGGCTCTTTTGGAAAAATTCTGGGAGGGCGAAACCACGCTCGAAGAAGAGCGCCAGTTGAAGGGCTATTTTGCATCCGAGCAGGTGGATGAACGCCTGAAACAATACATGCCATTGTTCCAGGCCATCCGCGAAGAGCAAACGGTGCAGCTCAACAAACCCAAACTGATACCCATACGCCCCAATCAGTACAATTGGCAGGGTTGGGCTGTAGCGGCTTCTATTGCCCTGCTCCTGGTCGCCAGCGCTTGGTGGATTTTCAGCAGCCCTGCTGAAACAACCATTTACGCCGATTCCCCTGCTGAAAAACAATTAGTTGAAACCGGGGTGCTACCCGTAAAACCAGAAAAGCAGGAAATCGCGCGCACAGAAAAGGTTAAGACACGGCAATTTTTCCGTTCCCAAAAAAGGCAGGGCAAAAAAGAAAAGCCACCGGGCATAAACCCAGAAGAAGAAGCTGCCATGGAAGAAATCAAAGCTGCATTGGCGCTGGTGTCCTCCAAAATCAGAAAAGGCCGGCAAGAAGCAGCCAAAGGGGCTGAACATTTGGAGAGCATCGATAAAATCTTCAAAAAGAAGGAAGGATAGAAACCAACTTTTAATTCTAAATACATTTTTAAGCTATGAAAAAGTCCATTTTTTTGCTGCCGCTTTTCTTTTTGGCAGCCCTCTCAAACGCCGCTGCACAAGGCGACGGCATTATGCGATTCTTCAACCAGTATGCCGAAGATGAGCGCTTTACCGTGGTGTACATCGCACCCAAACTCTTCAGCATGGTGTCAAAAATTGAAACCGACGATGAAGACTGGAACAAGGTGCGGGAAATCGTGAAGGACCTCGGTGGCCTGCGCGTGCTCCACGCCGACAGTATTGCCGATGGCCTGACCATGTACAAAGACGCCCTCAAACGTGTGCCAACCACAGAGTACTCCGAGTTGCTCACCGTGCGCGATGGCGATGAAAATGTGCGCATCTGGACCAAAGACACCAACGACGGCACTGTCATTGAGGAATTGTTGTTGCTGGTCGGCTCTACCGACGCGTTCACCCTTTTGAGCTTTACGGGGAAAATAAACCTCGACAAAATCTCAGATTTGTCCAAAGCCCTGGACGTTGACGGTGTAAAGCACCTCGACAAAGTTAAATCCAAATCCAAAAACTAACCCCCATGCTGACAATCAATCTTGGGGCAACCCGGGCGACGGACATTGGCCGTCGCCCGGCATTTGTCCGTTCGCTTTTTTTCGCCGGATTCTTGTTTGCATTCAACCTGGCGCAGGCTCAAGACTACGGTCTTTATTGGAAATACAAAGACTATGATGGGGCCGTTGCAGTATCTGTGCCCGGCTGGGTGACCCAAATCGGGTCATTGTTCATCGATGGAAAGGAAAACCGACAGGTTATCCGAAAAATCCGGAAAATGCGGGTACTGGTCTTTCAGGAAGGCATCAGCCCGTTCAAAACAAAAGATTTTGAACGATTCAACCGCAAAGCAAAACGTAGGCACCTCGACGAGCTTGTCACCGTACGCGATGGCAAAACCCGGGTGCAGATTTACGGTAAAATGCGCCGCAACACCATCCGAAAAGTGGTCGTCTTTTTCAACTCGCCCGATGACGGCGCTGGTTTGGTGACTGTCAAAGGCAAGTTCAATATAGGCGATATCAACAAGGCAATCAAAAAGGCCCAAAAAGAATCGAAAAAAGGGGACAAAGAGGTCGTGCCAGAGCTGGTCAAAATACCCCTGAAGCAGGTTTGAAACGGTGGACGGTAGACGGTGGACGGTGGAAGGTTTTCACAGCATTAAAAAGATGCTTTGGCTTGAGTTTTACGGGCAG
>CAYVPM010000858.1:0-2545 GCA_964453475.1 uncultured Saprospiraceae bacterium
AGGTCTTGGCCAAGAAAATCGAAATAAAGTTTGGCGACATTTTCAATTCTGACCCATTTGAGACAACCCCATCGCCCAGCTGCTTAGCGCCGCAAGCGGATGGAATAAGAATCGCCATTCGCCAGCGTAAGCGTACCAAAGCGGTCGCAGGTGCCATCGCCAAAATCGAGGGTGCGTGTGCGCAATCCTACGGTAAATTCAATGACCCCACTGGAAATCCAGCGGCAGTCGGCGCGCTTAATGAGCGGCTCAATGGTATTTGCTGTAAAACTCTTGCCATTGCGGTTCAGGCCCGATGCAGCACCAATGCTGCTCCATACGTCGTCCAAATGGGTGGCTGTGTCGCCGCCTTCTATGAGTGTCGTGGTGCGGGTTCTGTTCCAGGTGGTGCTGCTGCCATCATCGAAGGTGAGTTTCATGTCGGTGGCCGTGACCGTGTATGACCAAAAACCGTCGGTATTTTTGCCGTTATTGGTCCATACGCGGGTACCCTCTATTTTGATACCGTCCACATAGAAATTGTCGTGCGTAACGCTGCGCACTGCGCCGGCCGTGCGCATTTCGGCAGTCTGGTCAACAACCAGTTTACCGCTGAGTACCCTGCCATCGGGGCGGGTGCAGGAAGCGCCAAAATCGATGGTGATGGTATTGGGCCAGGTGCCTTCCGGCTGGGCGAAGGTGATCGTTGGGCAGGTGCCGCCGCCGCCGCGCTCCTCCAGGGTGAGGTCAATATCCTGGTCCACTTGTTGGCCATAATCTTCATTGGCGGAGAGGTCTTCGGCAGTCATGACCAGTTCATCGGAGGCGCTATCTTTTTTACAGGATTGGAATGCTGCAGTGGCAGCGAGGAAAGCGAAGAAAAACAAAAGGGACTTTTTCATATTGTGTGAGAATGTTTGTTTAAAAGTGATGTTGCAACAGAGCCATAGACCGGGTTGGTGGGCTTCGGTTTAAAAGCAAAATGCTAAGCTTATGTTAAAAACAGGCTAAGTGCATTCTTGGGTGTGGCCCGGCTAGTAAAACAAGCGGGGTTGCCTCAGCAAACGATGAGGCAACCCCGCAACAAACTTTCCTGAAATTGAATTAGCTCGCAACCAGCTGAATATCAAACTCCGCTGTATCACCGGCCGCGCTGTACACGTTGACTTCCTCTATGCAACAGTTCATCTTTATTTTGTAACCGCCACCAATAGCGCCAGCAGTTTTAATAACCAATTCAATGTGGCTACAAGTACAGGGCTCAATGCTGCAAAAGGTAATCAAACGGGAAGGCACCAACATGGCGACAGGAGTTTGGTCGGGCAACAGCTCAACCGGACTGCCATCGGCGTGTACGACGGAAAGGTTGGAAAGCGTGACCCCCGCGAAAATGACATTGTCGTAAGGATTGCATACGCTCAGAACGGCCACCGTAAAATCCTCTGTCTCAATAGAATCGTTATTGCTATCGCCCCAGTGCAGGTAAAAACAGGGCTTTACCTGCAACGACTGGCATTCACGGCCATCTCCCATGAACACTTCGAAATCGGGGCAGCTTCCCAGGCCTTTGATATGGTTGAATTTGCTGTTGGCAAGTTCCTGCAGCGACATCTCTGCTGCTTGTTTCAAGCCGGCACAATCGCCGCCGCCGCCGCTGTTGACACTCAGCGCCGCAAGCAAGTCGATGCGGCCATAACCCATTTCCTGGTTGCGGGTGCCATTGGGGAATCCTGGCTGGTCGGAATAGGGAAGGCTGCCCACTTTGGCGGCCGTTGTTTCGATAATATTCCGAATCTCTACATTGCTCAAAGCGCGGTTCTGGCTTTTAATCAATCCTGCAAGGCCCGCAACGTGAGGTGTTGCTGAAGAAGTGCCGTTGAAATTGGGCATATAGTTATCGGAGGAGTATCCATCCCAACCCTGAATGTCGGTCGTAGGGCAGAGCACGCAGGGTGCTACCACTGATAAGCCAGTCAACACACCATTATAGTATTCCTGGCCATAATTGGCGCCCCACCAGTATTCACCATCCGGGGAACCAGTCGATTTGCGGTTGTCGTCGAGCGACGAGCCGCCGACGGCTATTACCAGCGGGTGCCGGGCTGGATAACGGTTGGAATAGTCAATGTCTTCGTTGCCCGAAGCGGCCACCAGCACCACGTTGTTGTCGAAGGCATATTGTATTTCAGGATCAATGATGTTATAGTCCCAGCCCCAGCCATCGTACACGCCGAAGCTCATGCTGATGACATTGGCGCCGTTGGTCGTTGCGTAATTGATACCCATGGCACATTCGATGTCGGTCCAGTACAAAAAAGCCAGGGGCAAAATCCGGCAACCGCCAGCTACACCGGCTACACCTTCGTTGTTGTTGATGGTAGCCGCGGCAATGCCGGCACATGCTGTCCCGTGCGCGCCCGTGGGCGACCCGGGCGGCATCATGGTACCCAGGTTGATTCCGGGGTCGGAAAATTGCAGGTCGGGGTGTGACAGGTCGCAACCTTCATCCAAAATACAAATGACCACACTGCTGTCCCCTTGCGTAATGTCCCAGGCTGCTGGCGCA
>CAYVPM010000859.1:0-2542 GCA_964453475.1 uncultured Saprospiraceae bacterium
AGTATTTTTGTCGGAGTTCTGGGTGCAGGCAGCAAAGGCAATTAGCAAGAGCAGGGTGGAAATTCGAAACGACATGTCAAAAAAGATTGATGAAAAATATAGACCCACGAAGTTAGGAAACTTGTTCCAAAGAAAACCATGTTGATTTTTTTTCCTTTTTTGGTGTGCATCGAATTACCTTTGCGTCCGCTTCTTTGAGAAGCAGATTCATTTTGATTTTAAAACTTTGATTTTCAAATAATTAGATAAAATGGCTTTAATCGGAACGATTCGTAAAAACGGATGGATTCTCATAGTTACAATGGTTTTGGCACTCGGTGGGTTCATTTTGATGGATGTGATGTCCAACTCTCAGCGTTACAGCGCTGCTGATATCAACAACCTTGGCAAAATAAACGACCAGGAAATCAAACGCATCGATTTTGAGACGTATGAGAAATTAATCTACTCCAAAGCAGATGCCAGCAGCGCTTACGTCGTGCGCTCCAAGGTTTGGGATTATTTCGTAGAGGAAGCTATCGTCACGCAGGAAGCAAAAGAAATTGGCATCGGCGTTCCCAAGGAGGAATTGATCGAGCTCCAGTTTGGCACCAACCTCAGCCCCATCATGGCCGAGCGCTTTAAAGGCGACGACGGTCAGCCCAACCGCGCCACCCTTGCCAGCATAAAAGCGGCCATCGAGGGCGGTGAATTTACCGATCCTACAAACCGCCAGTATTGGGCGGTACAAGAAAAGGAGATCGTCAAAAAGCGCCTGGAAGACAAAATCATCGCCATGGCGTCCAAAGGCCTGTACACCCCATCCTGGCAGGCTGAAATGGCTTTCCGCGAAAACAACGAACGCCTCGATTTCCGATTTGTGATGATTCCTTATGATCGGGTGAAAGATGGTGAAGCGCCTGTCGGCGATGCCGATTACAAAGCTTACCTGGACAACAATCCGCATTTGTACGACCAACCAGAAGAGTCGCGCATCATTGCTTTTGCAGAATTCAATGTGGTGCCAACCAGCGCCGACTCTGCCCTGGCCCGTACTGCTGTAGCTGCGCTGGTCGACGGTTTGCGTGAAGCAAAAAGCGACTCTGCATTCGTGCTGGCCAATAATGGTACTATGGACGAAGAGTTCAAGACAAAAGTAGGGCTTTCGCCAGTTTTGGCCGACACCCTGCTGCGCTTGCCAATAGGCACTGTGATAGGCCCTGTACTCGATGTCAACGAGTGGAAAATTGCCAAAATCGTAGCCCGGAAAGTAATTCCTGACTCCGTAAAGGCCCGTCATATCCTTATCCGGGAAACTAAAAATCCTGCCAGCGAAAAAACGATCGACAGCCTGATGGCCTTGATCAACAGCGGCAAAGCGCGTTTCGACTCTTTGGCTGTCAAGAATAGCCAAGACCCTGGCTCTGCCGTTAAAGGCGGCGACCTGGGATGGTTCCCTCCCGGCGCTATGGTGCCTGAGTTCAACGATGTTTGTTTCAATAAAGGAGAACAGGGGAAATTGTACAAGGTAGCCACTCAGTTTGGCTGGCACCTCATCGAAATCACCGGTAAGCAGTTCATCAAAAATGAATCCGGTGTTAAAGCAGTCTATATCAGCCGCCGCATTGAGCCAAGCAAGATGACCCAGCAAGCAGCAAAAGACAAAGCTGTTGCCGTGCTGCAAAAAGCGAAAAACATCAACGACCTGACGACAATGGGTGGCGAGCAAGGTTTTGTTGTTCAGAACTCTACGGGTCTGTTGGCCAATGACTATTCCATCGCAGCCATACCTTCGGCTTCCGGCGAAGATGCCCGCAATATGATCCGTTGGGCATTCGAAAAAAAGACGAAAGAAGGCTCTGTTAGCCCGGAGATATTTGTTTTCCGCGACCCACAGGGCGGCTTTTTCGACAGTAAGTATATCGTGGCCGCGCTGAAGACAATTGTGCCAAAAGGCCCTGCGAACATCGCCTCGTTGAAAAATCTTCCAGAAGCAGATACGAAAGTAAAGAATCTCAAAAAAGGCGAGTTCATCAAAAGCAAGATACAAACAGAAGACTTCTCTGCCATTGCCACGCAATGGAATGCCCGCATGGATACGGTTAAGGCTGTGAGCTTTTTGCAAAGCCAAAGTGGCGAGCCGCGCATCCAGGGTGCTCTGTTTGCCCTGGAGACCGGCAAAGTCAGCAAGCCTATTATCGGCAATCAGGGTGTTTATTTGATTTCTCCCATCACGGCAAAAACTCAAACACAGATACCCACAGATCTGACGATGTTCCGCAAACAGGTATCTTCTTCTGCGATTGTCGGCATCCGCACCAATCTCATCAAGGCATTGATCAAGAATGCAGACAAGCAAGATAACCGGGCAACGTTCTTCTAAGCGGTGCTGACAGGGACTTCGGTACCAATTCAACAGCATCATGAGTGCCGCCCGGTAAATTTCCAGGCGGCCCTCAAATTTTTACCCCTTCTAAATAGTCGTGGATTTTAAAGCTTTTTCCAACCTAATTACAGCACAGCCGTTTCGAGTGATAGCTTTGTAGCGAAAAACTTCAAGCAA
>CAYVPM010000860.1:0-2541 GCA_964453475.1 uncultured Saprospiraceae bacterium
GGCGTCACAATCCTCGACAGCAAAGTACTCGAAATCAAACCACCGATCAATACGTAGGACAGGGGGGAGTAGAGCGGGTTTTCTTCAATGGCGATTGGTAACAAGCCGCCAATGGCTGTCAGAGAGGTTAAGAGGATCGGTACAAACCTGATTTCGCCCGCCTCTTGGATCGCCGCATCCAGTGCCATGCCATCGGCCCGCAATTGATTGGTAAAATCCACCAACAGTATCGAGTTTTTTACTTCAATGCCCATCAGGGCAATAAGGCCTACGACGACCGTAAAGGAGAAGGGATAACCTGTGGCCAGCAAGATCAGAATGGCGCCAATAATGCCCAGCGGGATTACGGAAAGGACAATAATGGTGCTTTTAAAAGTCTTAAATTCAAGAATCAATACGGCAAGCAGCCCAAAAATGGTCACCAAAATGATGGTGCCGAGGCCCTTGAACGAACGCTCGGCGCTTTCTACTTCTCCGGCAATGACATAACGGCAACCTTTGGGCATGTCCAGCGCAGCTAGTTTTTCCTTTATTTCCCCGTTTACTTTGGTCGCAAAACTGCCCGTTTTCACGGAGGCCGTCACGCCGGTGAAGCGGTCTTTGTTATAATGCTGGATAAAGTTGGGTGAAGGCTTGAACTCAATGCTGGCCACCTGGTTGAGGGGTATCGCAGCACCGGGTATGTTATTGATATACAGGCTGTTGAAGAGACTTAAATCTGGTTTTAGCCCTTGCTTGGGTATGGTCGCAACTATTGGATAGTCTGTTGCCTTTTCCGTTTCCGACAAGGTGCCGACATTTAATCCAGCCACAGCAAGCCGCACCATTCTGTCGATATCGGCGATGGGGATGCCCATGGCCGCCGCTTTTTCTTTGTTGATGTTGACGTATAAATCGGTCTTGACGGTAGAAATAGGATTGTCGACGTAAATGGTGCCGGGTATTTCTGCAACGATCTGCTCCACTTTGCCCGCGAGTACCCTCAACGTATCAAAATTTTCGCCATAAACCCGGATCGCTACGGGCGCCTCAACGGGTGGACCTTGTTCAAAATTCTGCACCGTGATTTTGGCATCCGGCACATTTTTGAATTTTTGCCGCAATTCATCAATCAAGGCAATTTTTACTTTGGGTGGCGTCTTTTCCTGCAATTGAACGAATACTTGTCCGTAAGAAGGGCTTTCAAATTCACGGATAACATTGTAATACACACGGGGATTCCCACGGCCGATGTTGCTGCTGTACCAGGTGACTTGTGCTTTTTCACCACGGCTATAGGTAGAAACTGGCTCAATGGAATCCGGAAGCAAATGGTGCTGTCTGAATTCGGGCGCCACATATTCCTGCAATACCGAGTCCACCAAACCAACCAGGGCATCGGTTTTTGCGATATTGCTGCCCGCTGCTGCATCGATGTCGATGTAAAACATAGGCCGCTCAGAAGCCGGAAAAAGGGCAAACCCGGCGCTGTTGACCAGACTCAGCGAACCGGCAAAAATCAGCCCCGCTACCAATACAGTGGTTTTAGGCCATTCCAGTGCCTTGTGCAGCAATTTGGCATACGTACCGGAAATCATCCATTTCAAACCGCGCAGGAAAATATTGCCCCTCGGGTCGTGTTTTTCGGCCAAAACCCGGCTGCTTAAAAATGGTACGATCGTGAGCGAGACGAACAGGGAGGCCAGCACCGTGAGCACGACCGCCATCGGCAGCGAGCGGATAAAATCGCCTGAGGCTTCCGGCAAGAAGACCAGGGGTAAAAAGGCCAACACTAGCGTCGCGGTGCACCCGAGCACGGCCAAGCCGATCTGCCGCGTCGCCAAAATCGCCGCATCGCGTCGTGAATGCCCCTCCCGCAGCCAGCGCTCGATGTTTTCCACTACCACAATGCTGTCGTCTACCAGGATGCCAAGCGCGATGATAAGGCCTACAATGCTGAGTTGATTCAAAGAATAACCGAGCTGGTCGAGGGCGAACAAACCAATGGAAATGCTCAGCGGGATCGACACCATCACCACCATGGCTGCCCGCCAACCCAGGGGTAGCAAGGTGAGCAATACCAACAAAATAGCAATACCGAAATCTTTAGCAAAGCGCGTAAGCCGCTTGCGCACGGAATCATTTTGGTCAAAAACCTTCACATAATCCATGCTTGCAGGCATTCCTGTTCGCCATTCCGCTACCACGTTGTTGACGGCTTTCCCGACATTGAAGATGTTTTGGTTGTCCTTCATCCGCACAGTCACCCACACGCAGCGGGCACCGTTGATGCGCGCCAGGTGGTTGGAAGATTCATAGGCCCATTCTACTTCGGCAATATCCTTGAGGTACAGGATTTTGCCGCCATTGCTGGTAATAACGGTATTTTTGACCTCCTCCAGGCTCTCATAATCTCCACTTGTTTCAACGAAAAACTTGCGGTCGCCCAGATCGATGGAACCGCCGGGGATACTCACATTTTCACTCTGAATGGCGCCGAGAACCCGGCTTATGGGCAGGTTTTCCGAGGCCATTTTCGGTAAATTCAACCCAATGCGCAGC
>CAYVPM010000861.1:0-2535 GCA_964453475.1 uncultured Saprospiraceae bacterium
TCAATCACAAAAATCAGGCGAATCATAGTATATCTTTGCCAGCAACAAGGCAGGCACTATTCGACATTTGTTCGCCAAAAGTACGCAGCAGATGATGATTTTTTGCAAAGCCTAGTAAACGCAGCCAAACAAACACCACAATTCCCCATTATCAATTTATCAATTTATCACATTATCACATTAATAAATCATGAAGCAGAAACTTCGCATGGGTATGGTTGGCGGTGGTCAGGGCGCATTCATTGGCGCAGTACACCGCATGGCCGCTGCGCTCGACGCTGAGATAGAACTGGTTTGCGGCGCTTTCAGCAGCGACCCGGAACGCTCCAAAGCCTCTGGAGCCGACTTGGGATTAGCCCCCGACCGCTGTTACGGTACATTCCGGGAAATGATCCAACGGGAAAAACGCCTGCGCCCAGATCGCCGGATGCAGTTTATAAGCATCGTGACACCCAATCACGTGCATTTTGCCCCGGCCAAAATGGCACTGGAAAACGGTTTTCACGTCATTTGCGACAAGCCCGTTGCCTTCAACCTGAAAGAAGCCCTTGCGTTGGAAAAAGTAGTAGCAAAAACAGGTCTTGTGTTTGCACTCACCCACAACTATACGGGCTACCCCATGGTGAAACAAGCCCGGCAGATGATTCGAAACGGCGAACTGGGCAAGCTCCGAAAAATCGTGGTTGAATACCCGCAGGGCTGGCTCAGCACCCATGTTGAGGCATCAGGCCAAAAACAAGCCGCCTGGCGCACCGACCCCCAACGCAGCGGCATCGCAGGCGCAATGGGCGACATCGGCACCCATGCCGAAAACCTGGCCGAATACATCACCGGACTGAAAATCACCGAAATGTGCGCCGACATCAGCACCTTCGTTCCCGGCCGCCAACTCGACGACGACGGCAACGTGCTGCTTCATTTTGAAGGGGGGGCAAAAGGTATCCTGCATGCCAGCCAGATTGCTGCAGGCGAAGAGAACAACCTCAACATCCGTGTTTACGGTGAAAAAGGTGGCCTGGAATGGCGGCAAATGGAGCCTAATACACTGATCGCAAAGTGGCTCGACAAACCGACTCAACACTTGCGCACGGGCGTAGGCGCCCTCAGCCCCGAGGCACAGGCAGCAACGCGCATCCCCGGCGGCCACCCGGAGGGCTACCTGGAAGCATTTGCCAATATTTACCGGAATTTTGCCCACTGCGTACAGGCGCACATCGCAGGTACGACACCCGACCCTTTGCGTGCCGACTTCCCCAGTATTGAGGATGGGGTGCGCGGGATGCGTTTCATTGAAAAGGTGATTGCGAGCGGGAAAAGCAAGAGTAAATGGGTGAAGTTTTAAGGATTTCAAGTTTCAGGTCGCAAGGTTTCAGGGTTTCAAGGTTTCAGGTCGCACAATAAATGCGCAATATTGAAACGCTATTTCAAAAGAAACACAAAGCGTGTATACCTTGAAACTTGAAACCATGAGCCTTGAAACCCGAAACTTTGAAACCTACTTTCGGGTTTATTAGCCGCGGCTTGTCCGCTGACTTGGCATGGCCATAATGAATTCAGGCAGTTAGGGGAATCTGGTTTCGAGCAGGAGCTGGCTCGATTTTTTGGCACAGTGAATTTTTCCTCAGCCAGTATTTTAATTTTGAAGCTATAAAAGCATTCTAAAAACCAGCAGCCGTAATAAAGACGCTGTTTTATGATACAATGATCCTGCAAAAGCTACAGTTTAAGAAATACATGATTGGGCATTTTCCCCGTGAATAATTTCAGGTTTTTGATCCAAATTTACATATTGGAAAGGATAAGGGGAAATAAAAGCATATCAAATTCATTATAAGTTACTGATTGTCAATTAATTTTGAAGTTGTTTGTTGGCTCGCACAGGCTGTAGCCAGTTTTATCATAATATTAATGGCTCTATATTTTCCCCGCCATTTTAAAAATCAGCCATGTGATAAATATTAAATTTTTTACATGCTGAGTATGTTTTGCGGTAAAGGTTGGCCTGGCGGCAGACTTTCCAGGTTTTGAAAACCTGGAAAGTCTATGTTCACCGCCTGGCCAAGCCCTATCAGCTGGCTTTAGTCCTCAATGACCCAATCACCTGCTGTTTTCCACCCAATATAGTCGGCATGCGCTTTAACAAACTGTTCCTTGCCTCCAAACCAATCCAGGACTTCTGAGCGCCGCAGTTTGGTTGTGCCATTGGCCAGCATTGAAAAGTAGGAACTGTCTGCCCAATCACGAAAGTCATCACACAAGTCGTGCAATTGGGCATTGGCATGGATGTACAGGACAAGGTTCACACGATGCTGTACCCCATTCACGGCGAGGCGTTTGAAATTTTTCTGGAGCAAGCTGCCTGTCCGGCGCACTTGCTTGTTGATGGCCTTGGCATAGGACATAAAGAACAGTCGGAATTGATTGCTGACCAGCTCGCTGATGTACGTGTTAACGACAGGTTCTGCTTCGCGCCTGGCGAGACTTTCCAGGTTTTCAAAACCTGGAAAGTCTGTATTCACCGCCTGGCCAAGCATC
>CAYVPM010000862.1:0-2534 GCA_964453475.1 uncultured Saprospiraceae bacterium
ACCCAGCCATCGTTGTTGTAGTCGGCCCAGCTGACGGTTCCTTCATAAGGTTGGGCCACGTTCGGTGTTGATCCAGACCCGGCTGTGAGCGTCAAATTTGCGCCGGCATTATTCAGCCACAACTCATTGATTCCGTTGCTGTTCCAGGTCGCGCCGATGTACAGATCCAGGTCGTCGTCATTGTCCACATCAGCCCAGGCATGGCGCATGGGATTTTTCTGGGCACTGTTGAGCAGCATGGTGTTGTTGAAATTGCCGCTCCCGTCATTTAAAAAAATTGCCGATCTGTTTACAAAATTGGGGAATGTCCCGCCTGCGCCCGTGACGCAAACGTCCAGGTCATTGTCGTTGTCCACATCAATCCAGGAAACGCCGTTGAGGTAGGAGTCGCTGTCCAGGAAGGGCAGGGTAGGCTGGGGCTGGAACATGATTTGTGATTTGCTGCTCCACGGAAGCATCAAACAAAACGACATGAATGCAAAGCGAAGAATTGGGTGCATAGTTGTATTTTTTTTAATAGACGTTGGCCAAGGTTACAGGCTTTCCAGGTTTTTAAAACCTGGAAAGTCTAAAGCACGAATGCAATAAAATCACCCTTTCAAGGCCCCGACAATCACCGCAAAATCGTCTGCCTTGAGCGAAGCCCCGCCAATAAGCCCGCCGTCCACATCGGGGCAGGCAAAAAGCTCTTCCGCATTCTGTGCGTTGCAGGAGCCGCCGTAGAGGATGGGCGTGGCATCTGCTATCAACTTGCCGTATTTTTTAGAGATTAAGACCCTGATGGCATGGTGCATGTCCTGGGCTTGCTGGCTGCTTGCGGTGCGGCCGGTGCCGATGGCCCAGATTGGCTCATAGGCGATCACCACTTTTTTGAAATCATCCACGTTCAGGTGGAAAAGGCTGCCTTTGAGTTGTTTGGCCACAAAACCGACATGGGTGTCCACTTCCCTGACGTGCAAAGGCTCGCCGCAGCAAAAGATTGGCCGCATGCCGCGGGCAAGGGTAGCGTTTACTTTGGCTGCCAGCACCTCGTTTTTTTCCTTGAAATACTGCCGGCGTTCCGAGTGGCCGATGATGATAAATTCTGCCCCTGTGGAAGCGACCATGTCAGCGGATACCTCGCCGGTGAAGGCGCCCTTGGCTTCGTGGTGGCAGTTTTGGGCTGCCAGATGAAAGCTTTTGCGCACTTTCAACATTTTCCCTACTTCTCTCAAGTGGGTGAGCGGCGGTGCAACAACCACCAGGCCCTTGGGCTTGTCCACTTTTTCGAGAATGGCTTTACAGAGTTCCAGCCCTTCTTCTAGGGTCGTGTTCATTTTCCAGTTTCCGGCTACAATTTGCTGACGCATAGGGAATTATGTTTTTATTGTTGTATTGCTTTTGCGTAAATAATGGCCAAAAGTACAATAAGGCGTCGTTCTAAAGTCCAGGCAAGCTAACTTTCGCCCATATTGTTGTTCTAAACCACACTACGGGACATTTTTCACATTGTGTGTAAATGTACCGCCAAACTTCTGTTTGGCATGAGTGGCCAAACAGAAGTTTGGCGGTACATTTTACTGTTACCCCAAAAAATGTCCAGTAGTATGGTTCTAAACTATGCTTTCCCATGCAGCGATTTTGCCTTGCCCTCGACCTGAAACCCGATCCCGCGTTGATCGCAGAATATGAAGCGCAGCACCGCGCTGTTTGGCCTGAAATTCTTGCCAGCATCCGGGATGCAGGCATTGAAAGCCTGGAGATTTATCGGCTGGAGCAGCGATTATTTATGATTTTGGAGGCGAATGATGCCTTTTCCTTTGAAAAAAAGGCGCGGGCAGATGCCGGGAATTCTAAGGTGCAGGAATGGGAGGCGCTTATGTGGAAATATCAACAGGCCTTGCCCTGCGCAATGCCCGGGCAAAAGTGGCTGCTGATGGATCGGATTTTCAAGCTTTAATTGCGATTCTTGTATCCACCTGAAGGTTATGAGGGTGAGCGCTTAAGCACTCTTTTCACTTTTCAGGGAATCTTGACAACTTTCTCAGTAATAAATAAACTTCCTGCTTTCAGAGTAACAAAGAACGCACCTAAAGAAAGCAGATCAAGATTTTCAAAATCAAAAGATTGCGGACCATTTGACAATGAAACTTCCCGGCTATTAACAAGGCTGCCTTGTGCATTATACAATTCAAGGATACCTTCTGTTGCCTTTCCATAAAATTCCAGGTCAATGGTAAATCGATTAAAGAATAAGGTTGGATGGATGGCTAATTTTCCAATTGGTGAATTGTTGGTAATGGGAGTGAAAGTATTCACAAAAACACTTAGTGAATATTTAGTAAGGAAATGCTGGTTGGTACCAAGATGAAAACTTCGCACACCGGCGACTGGTCACAGCAGTAGCAACACCTTGCTCAATTTGAATATAATACTGCCAAAGCGTGTCGCCGTTGGCGCCATATTTAAAAACGACTTGATTGCTGGCTCCGCCTAAAGGACTGTTGATCGTTACCCCTGCTACATATACCGAGCCTTCCCAATCAGTAGCGGCT
>CAYVPM010000863.1:0-2524 GCA_964453475.1 uncultured Saprospiraceae bacterium
ACCAAGGCCGAGTTTGCGCGGCAGTATTATGATCGGGTGAATTATTATTTTGTGGGTTACCGGGGGGATTAGGGGGGCTTTGGGCAAAAGGCGCATCCAGTCTATTGCATTCCATTATATTTGTAGATCACATACATCAGTACAAATGGAATCCCCATGAGCATAACCCGCTATAATTCATTGCTATTCAGCCTGTTTTTAGGGCTACTCCTGGCTTTTGCCGGCTGTGCTCCTAACAGGTACACAACGCCTACAACGCCCCTGGAGCAATTCATCTGGACGGAATCCAACGCCATTTTGAAAAATGTCGCCAAGAGCTGCAACGAAACGAACAAGCAAAGGCTTGAGGGCATCAAAATCTATTTGAACAGAAAGAGCTTTGAAGTCAGGGCCAATTTTACCAGAAAGAAAATATTCGTGCCTGCCCAGGGCAATTTGAAACGCTTTGTGAAATCAAGCCAGGAATCATACCTCAAAGACAGATGCCCTGATGACGAGGATTGCCAGGTAAATCTTATCAAGCGCTATTCCATCCATCATCTGCTGCATGAGCTTTACCATGTCATCAACAAGGAAAAGTATGTCAGCTATAAGAAAAATCCTGAGGTGTTTGCCAAGAAACCAAAGGGCTCCTATAAAAAAATGTCGTTTGCCGAAGAGATCAGGGCTGAATCTGTTGTTGCCAAATATTTGTCGATATACGATCCCGCCCTGCTGGCGACATACAAGGAATTTATAACGAAATTCCTGGAAGAAAGAAAGTTCCCGCTGGATGCGGCGCTTGTGGAACAACAATGGAACACGTTTGCCTACAAGGATTATAGAGAGACAAACAATGCCCAATTGTTCTTTTTCCTACATGCCTGCGAACAACTTGACGGGCGTTCTTTGGAGGAATTGTTGTTTGAGGAGTTTTAGTGCAAGTGTGCCTTTCTTTGCCCTGAAGCATATAATCAATTGGGCGGTTGGAAAAAATGGATATTAGGAAATGGCAAAGTATATATAAGCGAAATTATTCCTAATTTTGATATAAAATCCTGCACCATGAAAAAACTGATTTGCCTACCATGCCTCTTTCTCAGCGTCGTCATTTGCCTACAAGCACAAACATGGCTCCAGACCCGCGGGCCCTACAGCGGCGACATTGACGCCATTGCCGTGAACCGCAGCAGCGGTTTTTTGATAACTTCTTCTCAATCCGTGATCTATACCTCGGCCGACAAAGGTATTCACTGGCAAAAATCATCGCTGCAAGCCGGCGCGCCCCATAACCTGACCATCGGCGACAACAACGTCCTGTTCCTGGGCAGCGGACAGGGAATCTTTCGCTCCCAGAACAACGGGAGCAACTGGACTACCCAAAACGGCGGACAAACCACCGGCGTGCTCACCGTGAAAGCCGTCAGCGGCGGGCGGGTGATGGCCGGGGGCAAAAACGGGGTGATCCAATACTCTGCCGACAACGGCCTTACCTGGGCCGTAGTGCACAACGGCAGCGATTTCAATGCCGATGTGACCGACCTGGCCTATTCGCCGGGCCCCAACCTGTTTTTTGCCGCAACGGAAGGTAAAGGCGTTTGGAAGTCAGCCAACAACGGCGTGTCGTGGACGCCCGCCAACGATGCTTCCACTGAAAACACCAACATCGCTGCCCTGCATGTCGTGTCCCAGACAGGCACCCTGCTCGCCCGGCCTTACTTTTCCCCCGGTTTTTTCCGCAGCACAAACAATGGCAGTTCCTGGTCGAGTGTGGCCGGAAGCCCAAATTGGTGCAGCGGATTCGACGACAACGGCGCCAATGCCGTGTTTATGCTCAGCATTTTCGACGGGGTATTTGTCTCCAAAGACGATGGCCTCAGCTGGACGCCTGAAAACAATGCGCTCCCTTTCAATAATGCGGGCCATTTGGCGGCTGACCTCCAGGGCTCTGTTTACGCTGGTTTCGACGATAATATAGGCATTTACCGCGCTACAGGCGACGCCAACCTGAACTGGGCGCTCGTTGGCCCCACCGACCTCGACATTTATACGCTCTCCTACCGTGCCAGCACACAGGCACTGTATGCCGGCACTACTGACACCCTTTTCGTCACCCACGACCAGGGCCTAAGCTGGGAAAAACGAAATTCGGGCCTAAGCGACCACAGGGTCAGCTATCTTGTGCAGAACGGAAACCTGCTGTATGCCGCGGGCATCTTTAGCGGCATCTTCGTTTCGTCGGATGAAGGGCTGCATTGGAACCCCGTTGCGAGCCAGCCGAGCGGCACTTTTTTGAACGCATTTGCCGGCAATTCCGACGGCCACCTCCTAGCAAGCACCGAAACCGGGCTGTTCCGCTCCCCCAATAACGGCGCCAGCTGGCTCCAGGTCGTGAACGGGGTGGGGAATGTGCTGCCGCAATTCCTCCGGGAATCAGACCCGCCGGGGCCAGACCATTTTATGTTCGCAGCAGCCAATATCATCTCCGGGGTGGCACGATCCACCACTTCAACCGGAACCACCTGGATCAGCTTCAACAACGGCT
>CAYVPM010000864.1:0-2524 GCA_964453475.1 uncultured Saprospiraceae bacterium
AGGCAAGTATTTGCGGGTATTCAAGCATCACTTTAAATTTGATGTTTTGTCAAAGAGGGCTGAAAACCAATGCCAAAGAAACGTTCAAAAGCTGTGCAAACCGTCTACCGTCCACCGTCATTCAGCGGGAACAATTTCCGTTTTTTGCCCGAAATAGTGCGCAAACTTCGCCATTTCCTCGGCCAATTCCTTGTTCTGGGTCGCTTTGAGGTAGGTCTGGCTCAATGACCGCAAAGTTTGATACATAAACCGGTCCATCTCCAGCACCTGCATTTCTTTGGTCCACAAGTCGATGCGCAAGGTGTCGCGGTGTTCTTTGTCGAACAGAGCGACGGCTATTGCCTTACATTCCTCCAGTGCGCCGCCGTTGCGGTCGCTGGCGCCCCACTCGATGCGGATGGGCACTTGTTCTGCATTCAAGCCCACACGGAGGGTGATATCGCTGCTTTTCACTACTTCGTTATTGTCCATTTAAAAATTTGTTTGGAAAAAGTGGGGCAAAGGTACGGCCTCCTGCTACTTTTGTCATGCCATGACGATTCATTTTGGAAACGATTTTGACGGTACCGTCCTGAACAGCCAAGAAAATGCCGCAGCAGCAGCTTTTTTTGCGGGCCCGAACAAACTTTTGCAGTGGCTCGAAGCCCAACTCGGCTTGAGCGGATATAACGCGAATTCCGATTACCTGCGGATCGAGCTGTACCGGCAGTCGCTGAGCCAGTCAGCAGCCGCGTTTTATGCACAATCATTTGAAGCCGACCGCTTTGCGACGGCTGAGTTTTTGTTGGGCTGGCGCGATGAACTGCTTTTGGCAGGTTGGAACTTTGATGCCGCCGCCGATGGGCTACCAACACGGCTCCAGACATTGGCAGAAGTCGAGGCTCTTTTTCGAAAAAAAATCAACGATCCTGAATTGTCCGCCGCCGCGCTGGGCTTTGCGGATCGATTTGAACAAGTGCTGCAGCGCTTGAAACACGGAGGAATCCCCTCCTTGAAACTCAGGCTTTACGAAGCAGAAAACCTGCAGCAACCCGTTATCCAGCGTTTCTTGGCTTTTTTGCGGCTTTTTCCGGAAAAATATGCCATCGAATTTGTCAGCCCTGGCAATGCGGGGCTTTCAAAGGATGTAGAAGTGCTGATATTAAAGTGCCGCCGCGACAGTGATGCAGCTACTTTTCTGGCACAAACACTGCGGGATAATCCAGGGCTCAATCCTGTTTTTCTGGCGCCACAACCCAGCCTTGCCCTGGAACAAAGCCTCTTAAGTGAAGGTTTTGCAGCGATGGGCATCCAATCTGCTTCCCTGGCCCGGCCTTCCCTGCAGGTGCTGAAGCTCGCCCCCGCTTTCCTGTGGGAGCCGGTGGATGTTTTCAAGGTTATGGAATTTCTGACCCTGCCGCTAAAACCGCTGGATGCCGGCCTGGCCCTGGAAATAGCACGTGTTATGGCGGAAAAGCCCGGTTTTTTCAGCGATACCTGGTTTGCTGCGATCTATGGGTATCTGGAAAATACAGACATCCCGGAAGCAGCAAGGGGGCAATATGAATTTTGGTTCGACCGGCGGCGCTATCCGGCTGACCAAACTGCGCCAAAAAGAGATGCCGTGGTACTGTACGCCTACCTGCAGGAATGGGCGAGGGTTTATTATGAAGAGAGCGGAAGCAACAACAGCTCCTTGCTCGTATTGGCCGAGCAAGCGCGGCGCATCCACGAATTGCTGGAAACCTTGCCGGAACAGCGTATTGCTTACCTGGAATTGGAACGCATTGTACGCACCATTTTTGAAGCTTCTCCCATTCAACTGGCGCCGACAGAAAAGGGGAGTTTCAGGTTTGTACACGCGCCCGGCGCCATTTCAACGCCGGTGGATACGCTTATCTGGTGGGATTTCCTGGCAAAAAATGAAACGCCGCCTCCGGATAAATGGCAAAAAGCAGAGCGGGCATGGCTTGAAACGCAGGGAATTGTATTGCGTTCTCCCCGTTTACAAAGCCAATTGAACCAATTGTTGGCACAGCGCCCTTTCCAATATTGCACCCGGCGGCTTTTGTTGGTTGTGCCAGATCAAGCCGAGGGCGCCGAAGCGCTGCCAAGTTTGTTGATGAGCGATCTGGAAGTAGCCATGGGAGAAAAGTTCCAGGACTGCATTTATTGTATCGACCTTGAACCTGATCGTTTGCGACTTGCCCAAATATTAAAAATGCCCGCCCAAACTTCATTGCCGGTCCGCAGCGGGCAACGAACGCGACCATTGCTTCAAATCGCGAAGCCGGAGCAGGTGCGCATCGCCGAATATGAAACGCCTACCAATTTGGAAAGCCTGTTCTATTATCCGCACCGTTGGTTTTTCCGGCAAAAACTAAAACTGTTCCCATCCTCCCTTTTATCGGTTACGGGCGACAATACCTTGCTCGGCAGTCTGGCGCACCGGTTTTTCGAAACCTTGCTGGAGCAGGATTTGAGCGGTCTGGACAAGAAAGCTGTTTATGAATGGGTGGAAGCACAAGCCCTTTCCCTGCTCCCA
>CAYVPM010000865.1:0-2518 GCA_964453475.1 uncultured Saprospiraceae bacterium
GTTTGCAGGACAAAATTTGAAATGACTGGAGCCTGGTTCTGGGCGGAAAGGCCAGTGGCTAAAACCAGAAAGCCGGCGATAATGGAAAAGTATTTCATAGGCGTAGGTTGAAAAGTTTGGCCAAATATACAAAAGGCACGCTCTCCAGCGTGCCCATTGAAACAAACAAAACCAACTAAAAAACCTGCTTAATATTTTGAACAGCAAAATGCTGTTGTGGAGTCATTGATATATTCTAAACGGAGGGTAATTGGCAAACGCTGCCCTGGGTTGAAAAAAATATACGGCAAGCCGCGATGTTTTTACAACCCAATATTTGCAACTACTTCAAAATCAACGAAATAAATCATTATAAATCACAAAAATCAAATGAATCATGGTATAAAAAAAGAGGCCGGTTTTTTGACCGACCTCCAATTCGACTAATTTTGGTTTGTTTTTCTGATAAATCCGCTGCTCGTCTTAACGCCTGACCAGGCGGCCATTTACATCCTCCAGGATATAAGCTTCGGCATATCCCCGGCGCTGCACCATTTCAAGTGATTTTTGGGCAGCAACCTGGCTCGGATAACTGGCCAGGAGTATAATGGTCATGCCGGGCGAGTTTTCAGCCGGGCGCTTTTCGATATAGCCCAGGTCAGCCAGGGAACTGCCATCAAAACGCTCAGGATTGGAGAGTGCGGCGATTCGAATATAGAACGGGTTGGCAGGTATAGAGGTTGGCGCTGTGGAATACTCCTGCGGCTTTGTCCCTGCAGGACTCAGAATTTGCACCCGGTTGACATTCTCCGTAGGTTTTTTGGTCAAAATAAAGTCCTGGATATCCGGGTCATTTCCTTTTTCAGTGACAATGACAGCTTTTGGGAAACCCCGGTTGACAGCATCTTTCTGTGCCGTTTCGGCTTCCTGGTAATTGTCCCATATCCCCATTCGTACCTGGGTGTAGCCATTTTCCTGGTTGGAATACAGGTTGCCCATACCCCTCAAGCTCGCATAATCGCCGATGGAAATGGCTTTTTCAGACGAAAAAGAGCCCAATTGCAGCGCATACATGATGGGCGGGTTCGTGCCTTTCGTGACAAGGGAAGGTACAGGAGCTGTGGAATGTTCTACAGGCTTCACAGGCGCCTGATACCCAACGATCAAAGATTCGTCGGCACCGTATTCCTCTACAATAAAAGCGTCTTTTTGGATTTTTGATGCGACCACTTTCTTGAGTACGGCATCTGCTTCAGCCTTTGTTTTGAAAATTCCCAAGCGAATTTTGTGCAGGCCGGCTTCTTTTTTAACATAAAGGTTCCCGTCTTTTGTCAGCGATTCGTACAAACCCAGTTTATAATTTGAGGGCTCGTCTGGCATGGCGCCCATTTGGATGGAATAGCCATTGAAAATGGGGGGCGTGGCTACAGGCGCTTGCTCTACTGCCGGCTTCTTATAAATGGTCCTGATACTGGTATTATCAGTGCTATATTCTGTTGGCCTTGGCGTATTGCTGTAATCGGTGTAGTCCGATTTGGCGGTATTGTTGGCAACGGCAGCTGTCTCCTGCTCCAGGTAGATATTTGCTATTCTCTCCATGGCAGGGGCCAGGTAGGTTTTAGCAATCTGCCCGACATAGCCATATTTGCCGTAATTGATCAAATAAGTGGTACCCGGGTCGAGGAACAATTCATAATAGCCATCGATATCGGTTTGAGTTTCTACAGATTTGCTGCCATCCTGAAACTTGATTTCCACGCTTACGCCGCGCAGGGGTGCGCGCGAGCCGGCATCGAACACACGGCCAGTATAACGCTCCCTTGCTTCGGGGGTCAGGCCAATGCGCACATTCTGCTGCCCGAACTGGTTCAAGGTGAGCTCGGTGTCCTGGAAGCCGGCTTTAAGAATGCTTACCCTGCAATTGATCAACCTGGTTAATTCAGTAAAATAAAAGCGGCCATCGCGGTCGGTGTAACCTTTGTCGCCGTAGCAATCCGTGAGGTCAACCTCTGCGCCTGCCAAGGGATTGCCGCGTTCGTCGGTGATCAACAGGTGCTTGCCCGCGGGTGTTTTTGCGCTGACGCCCTTGTTGTCAGAAACGTCGTTGTACTCGCTTGGACGGAAAGGGGTGTCGTTGTTGCCTTTATCGGCGGAAGTGACTTCGTCGTTCCATTTTTTGGTCAATTTCCAAACATCCTCGTTGCCGCGCCCGCCGGGACGGGTGCTGGTCACATAGCCGACATTATCGCTGGTATTGTAAATAAAGCTGTAGTCGTCGCGTTCGGAGTTCACGCCTGGGCCCAGGTGAAAAATATTGGACACCTCTTCGCGCCCAAGTTCAGCGCGGAAAACGTCGAGGCCACCAAAACCGCGGTGCCAGTCGGAGGAGAAGTACAGGCTGGCGCCGTTATAAAAAGGTGTCACTTCATTGCCGGGCGTGTTCAGGGGCGAGCCAAGGTTCCTGGGAGTCGACCAGGTGTTTTCTTTCCAGTTTGAAACATAAATATCCCAACCGCCAAAGCCTCCGGGCTGTGTGGAG
>CAYVPM010000866.1:0-2514 GCA_964453475.1 uncultured Saprospiraceae bacterium
GCGCCCATTGCCGCTGTCAACGTTTGGTACCATGTAGGCTCCAAAAACGAAAAGCCGGGCAAATCCGGCTTCGCCCACCTGTTCGAGCACCTGATGTTCAACGGCTCGGAGCATTACAATACCGATTATTTCCAGGCCCTGGAGGCCATTGGCGGCACCGACCTCAACGGCACCACCAATGACGACCGCACCAACTATTTCCAAAATGTGCCGATCGGCGCACTCGATCAAGTGCTTTGGCTCGAAAGCGACCGCATGGGCCACCTGCTCGGCGCCATCGATCAGGCAAAGCTCGACGAGCAGCGCGGTGTGGTACAAAATGAAAAGCGCCAGGGTGAAAACCAGCCCTATTCCCGGGGTTGGGACATCATGCAAAAAGAATCCTACCCGCCCCACCACCCTTACGGCCATACCGTGATCGGTGAAATGGAAGACCTGAACGCTGCCTCTGTGGAAGACGTGCACGAATGGTTTAAAGCCTATTACGGCGCTGCCAATGCAGTGATCGTGATCGCTGGTGATGTCACAGCAGAAGTGGTGTATGAAAAAGTACTGAAATACTTCGGCAACATCCCCGCCGGTCCCGTCATTGCACGCCCGGAAGTTAATATTGCCAAGCGCACAGGAAGCAAACGGGCACATTACCAGGACCGTGTACCGGAATCCAGGGTGGTCATTGCCTGGAATACCCCTGAATGGGGCAACAAAGAAAACGCAGCCCTCGATATGGCAGCCAGCGTGCTGGCTTCAGGCAAAAGCAGCCGCTTGTACAAACAACTGGTGTACGAAAAACAAATTTGCACCTCCGCCCAGGCGTTCAATGGCCCCTCGGAAATCGGCGGCGGCTTTGTGATTATGGCCAACGTAAAAAAAGGCAAAACCGTAGAAGAAGTTGAAGCAGCCATCCGTGAAATCCTGAAAGACCTGCTCAAAAACGGCCCGACAGAAGAGGAAATGCGCCGCGTGAAAGCCTCCTATTTTGCTGGCTTCATCAAAGGCCTTGAGCGTATCGGCGGCTTTGGCGGCAAAAGCGACCTTTTGGCAGAAAACGAAGTGTACGGCGGCAGCCCCGATTTTTACAAAACAACCAACAAATGGTTCAATGAAACCACGGCCAAAGACGTGCAAATGATCGCCACAAAATGGCTGTCGGATGGCGACCTCACCCTGATCTGCGACCCATTCCCTGAATATTCCGTTACAGGAACAGAGGCAGACCGCAGCAAGGTGCCTGAGGTAGATACCAAAGTCTCAGCTGCTTTCCCCGACCTGAAACGCGCTACCCTTAAAAACGGCATGAAAGTCGTGCTTGCCCAACGCAGCGAAAGCCCAACCGTTTCTGCCAGCATCATGCTCGACGCCGGGTACTGCGCCGACAAGTTCGGCGGCACACTTGGCCTGGCCAAACTCGGCATGGACATGCTCGACGAAGGCACCAAAACCCTAAACTCGCTGCAAATCAACGAACGCCTGCAATTGCTCGGCGCCAGCCTCGGCACCGGGAGCGACATCGACAACTCCTACATCAACCTCAGCTGTCTGAAGCAAAGCCTCGACCAGAGTCTCGACCTGATGGCCGACGTGGTGCTGAATCCTTCCTTCCCGGATGCTGACTTCAAACGCCTGCAAGCACAACAAGTCAGCGGCATCCAGAATGAGAAGAAGAACCCGCAAAGCATGGTGATGCGCGTGATGCCCACCTTGTTGTACGGCGAAGGCCACCCTTACGCCATGCCGATGACCGGAAGCGGTGAGGAAGAATCGGTGAGCAACATCACCCTCGAGGATATCAAAGGGTTTTACAACCGCTGGATTCGCCCCAATAACGCGACGATTGTCGTAACCGGCGATATTTCAATCGAAGAGCTGACGGCTAAACTGGAAAGCCGCTTCGGCGCCTGGAAAAAAGGGGATGTGCCAAAGAAGGTAATCCCTGCCGTTAAAGAAAGCGCTTCCAAGAACCGTATTTACCTGATCGACCGCCCGGAAAGCCAGCAAAGCGTCATCATGGCCGGATACCTTACCAAGCCTTATGGCGAAATGGACGAAACAGCCATCGAGCAGATGAACAATGTATTGGGCGGCGATTTCACCAGCCGTATCAACATGAACATCCGCGAAGACAAGCACTGGTCCTATGGATCGCGCTCTATGGTCGTTAACAACCGCGGTCAGCGCCCATTCATCGTCATGGCGCCCGTGCAAACGGACAAGACTAAAGAAAGTATCCAGGAAGTGATCAAGGAAGTAAACGCTTATGTGGGCGACAAACCCATGACCCAGGCCGAGTTCGACAAAACCAAACAGAACACCGTGCTGGGCATGAGTGGTATGTGGGAAACCAACGCAGCCGTAAATGGCAGTGTGCGCGAACTGGTGAAGTACAACCTGCCTGACGACTATTGGAAAAAATACAGTGCCAAAGTGCAGTCCTTGTCGCTGAAAGACGTACAACTCACCGCCAAAACCATCGTACAACCCAACAATCTGGGCTGGTTCCTGGCCGGCGATGCC
>CAYVPM010000867.1:0-2514 GCA_964453475.1 uncultured Saprospiraceae bacterium
GTCGGCTTGTAAAAATCCTCTGCGATGCGGCTAGCGGATATGCCAATGACGCCTTTGTGCCAGGCCGGGTCGAATAAAACAATGCTCTTTTTCTGTTCCCAACCGGGCAGGCTACGGAATCTAAGCCGCGCTTCATCAGCGGTAGCGTAATCAACGGTGCGGCGGTCGGCATTGCGGCGCAGCAAATGACTGGCGGCTTCCAGGGCGCTCGCTTTGTCGGCTGAAAGCAGGAGCTTCACCGCATCGCGGGCATCGCCCAAGCGACCGGCAGCATTGATCATGGGGCCGAGGCCAAACACCAAATCCATGACCGTGAGCGGTTTGGGGCGGTTCATACTATCGATGAGGGCGGAAAGGCCGATACGCGGCGAACGGTTGACACAGCGCAGGCCAAAATGCACCAGGGTGCGGTTTTCGCCGATCATCGGCACAATGTCGCAGGCGATGCTGATGGCCAGCAAGTCGAGCAGGGATGCCAGTTCTTCGCTGGGGGTGTTGTACTGCAAACTGAGCGCCTGGGCAAGCTTGAACGCGATGCCGCAACCGCTCAGCTCTTTGAAAGGGTATGGGCAATCGGCGCGTTTGGGGTCGAGGTTGGCCACCGCTTCGGGCAACGCGCCTTCCGGCAAATGGTGGTCGCAAATGATAAAGTCGATGCCGTAACTTTTGGCCAGGCTTACCGCAGCATTGGCTTTGATGCCGCAATCCATCGCAATTATGAGGGAGCAAGCATTTTCGCGGGCGTATTCAACCCCGGCAAGGCTCACACCATAACCTTCTTTTTCCCGGTCGGGCAGGTAGTAGTCGAGCTTTGCGCTGAGCCTGGAAAGAAAGGCATACATCAGTGCCACGCTGGTGGCGCCATCCACATCGTAGTCGCCGTACAACAGAATGTGTTCCCCGTTTTGCAAGGCGGCATCCAGGCGGGCAACGGCGGCATACATATCCTGCATGAGGAAAGGGTTGTGCAGGTCTGCGAATTCGGGGCAGAAAAACTGGCGCGCAGCTTCGGGGCTGTCGATGCCGCGCTGGGCAAGCAAATTGGCAATCAGCGGTTCGAGGCCCAGCGTTGTTTCAAGGCGCTGGGCCAGGGCATTGTCAGTGGGCATCAAATGCCAGCGGGCAGTTTTCATCGTGGGCGTACTAAGATTCGCCTGATTTTTGTGATTGACAATGATTGATTCAACTGATTTTGAATTGATTACAAACATCGGTATACACACAACCTGGCGGAGTGAGGTATATATAGCTTTCCTACGAAGATAAGGGGTATTTTTAAAATTTGCAAGATTTAAATCTGGGCCTTTGGACATACAAAGGAGCCTTATCGCGGCAACACCCGGAATTCCGTCCGCCGGTTTTTCTCATGCTGCTCTTCCGTGCAATTGATGCCATTGCCGCAGTGGTTTGCCAGTTGTGTTTCGCCATAGCCACGGTGCTCCAGCCGCGAGCGCTTGACGCCTCTCGACACAAGGTAGTCCACCACGCTCAAGGCGCGTTGCCTGGAAAGCTCCATGTTGAAATCGTCGGAAGCGCGTGAATCGGTATGCGCGCTGATCTCTACCCTGATTTCAGGCCTTTTCAGCATCAGTTTCAACAATTTTTCGTCGATCACGTCCCTGGCCTCGGCATTGAGGTTGGCGCTGTTGAGTCCGTAGTAGATGGGCAGGATATTGTAGTCGAGCAAATCGCACTCGATTTTTTTCCACTCAAAGCCCCGGCTCGAACCGCTGCGGTCGTGCACCAGGAATACTTCTTCGCGCTCTACCGGCGCCACTTGCACCGAATCGACCCATGTATCCTTGTCGATCATACGTTTTTTGATGGTGACGTACTCTGCCGGGATTTCGATTTCGCGGACAGTGGCCGGAGTTTTGACCACCTTTTTCGTGATGGTTCTGAAGCGCCCTTCCTTGGGCGCTACTTTGACAAAAGTCGGTTTTGCCAATATCTTCTGAACCGGGATGTGTTTGACTACCGCTTTGTGTTCCACAAAACAGATCACATCACAATCGCCGGGAGTTGGTGAGTTGCAGCCGTCGATGGCCGGGCGTGTTTCAAATCGGGAGTAGGCCGGTTCCACTTCGAACAGCTCGAATGTGTCGAGTGTTTTAACGGTCGTGATGGCATACTGGCTGACGCCTTCTTCCACCAATATGGTTTCCGTGACATCCTCATATACCGCGGGAACGTATTCAAATTTCTTGGAAGCTTCTTTGACCATGATGCGCTCTTCCACTGTTTTGTAGGTAGCGGGCACTACTTTGTATTCGTAATAGGCGGGGGTGACGACAACTTTTGCTTTTTCTGAAATTTCTTCAATAGGGCAGCGAATAAAACAGTCACCCGGCTCGGCATCGGTCGGCAGGTTTTGTGCCGAAAGTGCCATGCTGAAAAACGAGGCGAGCAACAACAAGAAGGAAGGTTTGTGCATTGTAAAAAATTTGGCTTGAAAACTGTTTATACTGTGATTAAAGTGATTCTGAATGATTTGAGTGACCTCCTACGCCCTGA
>CAYVPM010000868.1:0-2512 GCA_964453475.1 uncultured Saprospiraceae bacterium
ATTTCAAAACGCTCGTCGCTTTCTTGTGGCTCGTCGAAGCCAAGTATGTATGTAAAGCCGGAACAGCCGCCGCCTTTCACGCCCACGCGCAGGCAGTAGTCGTCCGGGACGTTTTCCTGTTTGCGGATCAGGTTCAACTGTTCGATTGCGCCCTGTGTGAGTGAAATGGGCGCTGTCGTGGCGATTGGGTTTTCAAGCAAAGTCTCCATTAAAGGTGCTATTTATTTGTCTGCAAAAGTACAGCGTTTAAACGAAAAATCCTGGTGTTTTGTTCAAAGACAGGCCTTCACTTGTTTCCTGGCTTGCGAAACCCTTACCTTTGCGCCCTTTAAGTCGGCCAAGTCAAGCCTTCGATAATTAACCGATTATCAAATTACCCATTTATTACAATAAAAAGAAATGGAGCTGTTTTTTGAAGTCCTGAAGTATACCATCCCGGCACTTGTCGTATTCGCTACGGCCTATTACCTGCTCAAAATCCTGCTGGATGAGCGGCAGCGTGTCGACCAGGCCATACTGCGCAATGATGCCCAAAAGATTACCCTGCCCTTGCGTCTGCAAGCGTACGAACGACTTACCTTGCTGTGCGACCGGGCCGGGGTCATCAACACGATGTTTCGGGTGCGCACACCTGGCATGAAGGTGCGTGATCTGCGTGCCACCCTTATGCTCGCCATTAGCCAGGAGTTCGACCACAACACTTCGCAGCAGCTTTATGTGTCGGACACTTTGTGGCGCATCATCCAGTTCGCCAAAAACGACACCCTCACACTGGTCACCACAGCCGGCGGTGATCTGGATCCCGATGCGGACGCTGAACTACTGTTCAACACCCTGGTAGAGGAGTTGGAGCAGCAAGACCCACCTACGCTGCAGAAGGCGCTTTTAGCCATTCGGACAGAAGCTGGGCAATTGTTCTAAGTTAAAATATGCTAAGCGGTTGAGAACCTTTTGGTTATTGCTTTTTCGATCAAATAACATTACAATTACAAAATATTTTTCTGTAGCCCTTCTAGGTGTTTTCGGAGAATCCATGTCGTAAGGAAAATTGCGTTGAAGGCTTTTGCGCAACAGTTCCTTGCTGGCGCTGAGCTAATTCGTTACTGGCTGAGAATCAGCACACTTACGTCAGTTTCAGCATTTGGAGTTAAAAAGCAAGCCCAAAACGGGTTAATATTTAAAATATGATTATTTTAAAATAAACTCTTTTTTGTTCCAAAAATGGCCATTTTGCCATTTTTTATTTTAAAAAAGAATATTTTTCTAGAATTATGCCACTTGAAAGAAAAAAGGTTTTTTTCGTATTTTTTAAAAGCGCTTGAAAACCAGCCTGTTCTAAATTCTCGAAAAAAAATTGTCTAAAAAAATGGAAATCCCTTTCGTAAAGTCAAAAGGATTTGCAACCTTTGTCGCCCTGCTCGACTGAACAGTTTCATCAAGACTACTCGGTAACGGTTTTTCCCGATTTCCAAATGCACCCATCAGGTATGACTAAAGACAGCCAGATGGTATGGGACGATTGTCTGCGTATCATCAAAAAAAATGTGAGTCCTCAAAGCTTCAAAACGTGGTTTGAACCGATCAAACCAGTTCAACTTGACAATGAAGTTTTGACGATTCAAGTACCAAACAAGTTCTTTTTCGAGTGGATCGAAGAGCACTATGTTCAGCTATTAAAAAAGAGCATCCGCCAGGAGTTGGGCGAGCGCGCACGCCTGGTGTACCACATTCCAGAGAACGGGTCGCAGGAAAGCCCCAAAGCTCAGGCGCCTGCCAGATCAAACAACAAACCCTCCGCTGAAAAAGACAGCGAGCCGGTGCCGGGCGCTTTCGATGCGGGCATGATCAAGAACCCCTTTATCATCCCGGGCATCAAGCGCATCAAAGTTGACCCGCAGCTCAATACCAACTACACTTTCGACAATTTTATTGAAGGTGATTGCAACAAGCTTGCCCGCAACGCAGGGCTCGCCATCGCCAAACGCCCAGGCGGCACTGCTTTTAACCCGTTGGTGATCTTTGGTGACGTTGGCCTGGGGAAAACACACCTGGCGCAAGCCATCGGCAACGACATTGTGGAGCGCATGCAGGACAAGGCGGTGTTGTACGTTTCCGCCGAAAAATTCACCAACCAGATCATCCAGGCCATCAAGAACAATTCGGTCAACGATTTTGTGAATTTCTACCAGATGATCGACGTGCTGATCATCGACGACATACAGTTCCTTTCCGGCAAGCAAAAAACGCAGGAAATCTTCTTCCACATCTTCAACCAGCTGCACCAAAACGGCAAACAGATCATACTGACCTCCGACCGGGCGCCAAAAGACCTGGAAGGCATGGAAGACCGCCTTATCTCACGTTTCAAGTGGGGGCTCACCGCCGACCTGCAGTCGCCCGACCTGGAGACGCGCATGGCGATACTGGGCGCCAAGATGGAAGACGAGGGCGTGGACATCCCCAACGATGTGCTGGAATTTATCTGCTACAACATCAAGAACAACATCCGCGA
>CAYVPM010000869.1:0-2506 GCA_964453475.1 uncultured Saprospiraceae bacterium
GCAATGTTAACCATGAGGGTTGTGCCGCCTGCATAGCAGTTTGAAACCAGGATATCAAATTGGAATTTGGTCGGTTCGCGGTGTTCAGATCGGCCGCTTACTGTTTGGGCGGTCGCATGGTTGGAACAAAAAAAGGCGGCAAAAAACAGGCTTGCTGCAAGGACGAGTTTAAAATTTATGGCGTTTTTCATGTTGTGTCATTTTTTGTGAAACTTGAGCGATTTAAATGGAATGAAACATGCCAGCTATATCGCCTCAATGACAACTAAAAAATTTATGCCACGTATTTTGTGCATTTAACGGGGCAAAATAGTGGAAAAAGCACCCCGTTTTTCTGCATCAAGCCCTTGTTTGCACCCCAATTGTCATACTGACAATCTATATTCAACACAGAATTGACCATTCGTGCGGCGCCAAAGGATACATATTTTAATTTTTTGCAGTGAAAAGCCTGTTTTGGGGAGAACCAGCTAATACTTGACAGGTATTTACCCTCGCGTGATTGAAAATATTCCGTATTTTTCCCAACATTTGCAACCCCGCTCATCACTCAACTTTCATCATTCAGCACTAAAACCATGTTGTTTCGCAGTAAAATCGCCGGCATCGGCCACTATGTACCAGAGCGCATTGTCACCAATGACGATTTGTCAAAAGTGATGGATACCACCGACGAATGGATTCAGGAGCGCACGGGCATCCAGGAGCGCCGTTACGGCAAAAAACACGAGGAAACCACCACAACCATGGCGGCGGCGGCAACGCGCATCGCCTGCGATCGTGCCGGCATCAGCCCCGAAGAAATAGATTTTATCGTCTTCGCCACCCTTAGCCCCGACTACTATTTCCCGGGCTGCGGCGTGCTGCTGCAGCGCGAACTCGGCATCACCAATAACGAAGCAGGCGCCGTCGATATCCGCAACCAGTGCAGCGGTTTTATCTATGGCCTGAGTATTGGCGACCAGTTTGTCAAAACAGGCACTTATAAAAACGTGCTGGTAGTAGGGGCAGAGATGCACTCCATGGGGCTGGACTTTTCGACCCGCGGCCGCAACGTGACCGTGATTTTTGGCGACGGCGCCGGAGCGGTTATCCTGCAACCGACCGATCATGCAACACAAGGTATCCTGACCACCAAGCTACATTCGGACGGCACTTACGCCGAAAAACTCTCTTTTATCAACCCCGGCGCCCACGGTGGCTACCACAAAAAAAATACAGGTGAAGACATCGACTATGGCTACCCGCCAACAGATTCGTTCGGCGAAATTTTCCTGACGCCGAAAATGGTTGCAGAAGGCATGACCTACCCCAACATGGAAGGGCAATTCGTCTTCAAACTGGCCATTCAAAAATTCCCGGAAGTGATCAAAGAAGCGCTCGACAGCTTTGGATACAAACCTTCCGACATCAACATGCTCATTCCGCACCAGGCCAACCTGCGCATCAGCCAAATGGTGCAGCGCCTGCTAGGGCTGCGCGACGATCAGGTGTGGAACAATATCCAAAAATACGGGAACACTACGGCGGCCTCCGTGCCCATCGCGCTCTGTGAAGCCTGGGAAGCGGGGAAAGTCAAGGATGGCGATCTGGTCTGCCTGGCTGCATTTGGAAGCGGTTTTACCTGGGGCAGTGCACTGATTCGTTGGTAATGCTACCATTTTTCAAGCCTGATGGACTGCGTAGCGCCATTGGCGTTTAGGTAGAATTTTGCTTCAGACCAGTACGGGGCCCTGAATTTTGGCCGGGCATTGTTCGAAAAACAATAGGGCTCTGATGGTATGCCAAGCAGGTTTGTGTCCAGTTTCCCGTTCCCGTTTACATCGTGGAAGCAGCTGATGGCATAATTGCCAGGGGGCAAGTTGGGGAAGGAAATGTCCAGACTGCCCGTGCTGCCCACCGACACAATTTTCCGATACTGTATCCTTTCGGAGTCGGTGCTTAAAAAATCGGCTTCGTTGTTGTAAACGGCCACATAGATACTGCCCTGGGCCTGGCGGATATTGCTGATGGATACGCGGAGTTCCGCGCCGGAATCGGGTTGCATAAGCCAGCTTATGAGTAGAAGCAAAGAATGAAATTTCATAATGCCCACTCAAACAGTTGAATTGGGGATTGGTTGACTGGTGTCTGGTGATTGGTGACCGGTGACTAGTGATCAGTGATTGGTGGACTGGTGACCAGTGGCACGGCATGTTTTTTTAAATTCGAATTTGTTTTCCAGCACCTATGGGCCAAGCATACTGAAAAAGGATGCTCCTAAAAGCACAAACGATGTGTCCCAATCACCGGTCAACCGATCACCAATCACAATGGCAACGCCGAATACCGCTCAATAAATGCCTTCAAATCATCCACCATTTTAGGGGAACCGATGGCGATGGTGCAGCGCTGGTGCAGTTCGGTAGGCATCACATCCAGGATGCGTTTGAGTTGGGTGTTCATGGCTTTGCCGCCAGCTTGTTCGATCAGCATGGCCAGCGGGTTGCACTCATACAACAGCCGG
>CAYVPM010000870.1:0-2506 GCA_964453475.1 uncultured Saprospiraceae bacterium
CGTAAACGGCGAGCGCGACTGTCATCAGAATCGCGAGGCATCGGCGCAACGAGGATGACGTGACGCGCATCGAACTGCAAGCTGTAGCCGGTGCAGCACTGGCAGCCATTGGCCTTTGGTACGATGATTATGTGCCTGGCGGAAGCCCTGTGACCCAAAAGCTGTTGAATGTGCTGACCTATTCAACCGGGGTTGAAACAAACGATGTACCGTTCAAGAGCAAGTTCCCGTACCTGGCATTGCCACATGCGGGCGACAGCTCCTGCGGCGGCTCAGCTGCCGGTGTGGTATCGGAAGTCAGCGACTTCAGGGGCGGGTTCATTGGCATCAACCAGGATATGGTAGCGCCTATGCGCGCCGTGATCGCCGACAACTATCCGAATCCGTTTGCTGATGGCACAACCATCCGCTATGCTGTTGAATATACCACAGACGTGAACATCACGGTATTCGACCAAAGTGGCCGTACGATCCAAATCCTGGTGAATGAGCGCATGGACGCCGGGGAATATGCTGCCCGTTTTGAAGGCTACAACTTGCCGGCCGGCCTGTACTTTGCCCGCATTAGCGCAAACAACGGCAAAGATGTACAGGTGCTGAAGTTGTCGAAACAATAACATTTCTGAGTTTTTACATTTGTTTTTGGGGTGGCTCTTAAATGGGGCCACCCCTTTTTGTTAATATTCCTTGCATTTTGAGCCTTTTGGCACAACTTTTTGTTGTAACCTTGCAGCGGAATGCAGCTTTTTACGTTTTTAAAAAAAATGTCATTCTTTTTGCTAAAAAAACCAACTTAATCGAAACTTTTTGCGTCAAAAGTGCATTAAAACACTACCTTCACAGTCATAAACACAGCCCGCTTAAAAACAGAAACATCATGCGTCAGTTAAAGATTGCGCACAAAATCACGTCACGCGAAAGCCAGGCGCTCGACAAGTACCTCAACGAGATCAGCAAGTTGCCGATGCTCACCCCGGAGGAAGAGGTCGCGTTGGCGCAGCGCATCCGCGAGGGCGACCAGGAAGCTTTGGATGCCATGACCCGCGGCAACCTGCGCTTTGTCGTTTCGGTATCCAAACAGTATCAAAACCAAGGCCTTAGCCTCTCCGACCTTATCAACGAAGGGAACGTTGGCCTCATCAAGGCTGCCCGCCGTTTCGACGAAACGAAAGGGTTCAAATTCATCTCTTATGCGGTTTGGTGGATTCGCCAAAGCATTCTTCAGGCTATAGTAGAAAACAGCCGTATTGTGCGGATGCCGCTTAATAAAGTCGGCTCGTACAACAAGGTGAACGATGCCTATATTTCTTTTGTGCAGCAATTCGAACGCGAACCATCCGACGAAGAATTGGGCGAAATCCTCGGCCTCAGCGAGCGTGAAATTCAGAACTTATTTCGCAGCGGTTCCCGGCACGTTTCACTCGACGCCCCATTGAGCGGCCTGGAAGAAGGCGAGGCTACCATGCTCGACGTCATGGTGCCGGAAGCTGGCGGCGAAGCCGATTTTAACCTCATGGCGCAGTCGCTCCAGGAAGAAGTGGCACTGGGCCTGAATTCCCTTTCTCCCCGTGAAATGGAGGTTATTGCCTCGTATTACGGTCTCAATGGCTACCAGGCCCTTTCGCTTGATGAAATCGGCGAATTGTACGGCCTCACGCGCGAGCGGGTGCGGCAGATCAAGGAGCGCGGGCTGCGGCGGCTTCGGAAGGTGCACAGCGAGGCGTTGAAGACGTATTTGGGGTAGGAAATTTTTATGAGAAATATTTTTTGGGCGCTGCTTCCTGGTTGGGGGGCAGCGTTATTTTTTGCATTAAATACAAGCTGGAAGTTATTTATTTTGGCTTTATGTATTGAAAAAAATTATGCTGGTTATATTTGCCAATTATTGATTTCACAAAACAAAACCAACCATGACAACAATCACCAACCTGGCCTTCAAAGGTGGAGGCGTACTCGGCATCGCCTACATCGGCGCCCTCAAAGTACTGGAAGACCAAAACATCCTGCCACAAATTGAACGCGTCGCCGGCACCTCCGCTGGCGCCATTACAGCCACCCTTGTGAGCCTTCGGTACAATGCCACTGAAGCCAAAACCATTGTCAACGGCACCAGTTTCAGGGACTTTGAAGACAAGAAGAACATATTACGCTTGTTCTCGAAATACGGCCTCTACGCAGGCGATGCCGCCCTGAACTGGATCGGCAACCTGATGCCCGCCAAAGGGCTTTCCAAGGATGCCACTTTCCGCGACTTCAAAAACCACGGCTGCCTCGATTTGTCGGTATTCGCCACCGACCTGAACACCCATTCCCTAAAAGAATTCTCCTTTGCCAAAACCCCTGATGTGATCGTGGCGCAGGCGGTACGGGCTTCCATGTCAATACCCATGTTTTTCAAAGTATGGACTTTCCCGAACAACAACCCTGATAACCATTTGTACGTGGACGGCGGCACGATTTTCAACTTCCCGATTGATGCATTTGATACCGGGTTAAAGCCTAACCC
>CAYVPM010000871.1:0-2502 GCA_964453475.1 uncultured Saprospiraceae bacterium
GACCCTTTCAACCGCCGGGTGTTTTTCCAGGTATTCTGCCAGTTTTTGGGCGTTGGTACAATGGCGTTCCATGCGCAATGCCAGGGTTTTCAAGCCGTTATAGGTTAGCCAGGCCTCAAATGGGGAGCAATTTGTGCCCACCAGTTTCATGGCGCGCCACACGCCTTCGCGCATCAGTTTTTTATCCAACCCCAAAACCACCCCGGCAATGGAATTGCCATGTCCATTCAGGTATTTGGTCGTAGAATGTATGATAAAATCCACGCCGAGGGCAAATGGCTGCTGCAGCATCGGCGTTGAGAATGTGTTGTCAATGGCACAATAGGCGCCGTTTTTGTGGGCAATTTTGGTGAGCTCTGCAATATCGACACATGCAAGCGTTGGATTGGCGGGTGTTTCACAGTACAGCATTTTAATCTTCCCGTCGCTGCGCATCAAACTGTTGACCGTCTCCAAATCTTTGAGGTTGGTGAACAAGGTTTCAATGCCCAATTGGGAAAAAACATTTTTCAACAAGTCTGTGGTGCCACCGTACAAATTGGCTTGGGTCAACACTTTATCGCCCGATTTCAGTACACCCATCATCAGGGTTGAAATGGCCGACATGCCGCTGCTGGTCATGACCGCTGTGGCATCCAGGTTCAAGCCATGCGTTTCCAATGCTGCGATCTTATTGGCCACCGTATCCACCGTGGGGTTGGCATAACGGCTGTAAGCATGGCCACTTTCTATGTTTTTGAAGATTTCAATACCCTGATCAATGTCCTCAAAGACAAAAGAAGAGGTGGCATAGATCGGCAGCACGTGCGGGGCTGTCGTCCGGTTGTCGTGTTGTTCCTTTACAGTAAGTGAATCCCTAAACATACTTGTCCGTTAATTATTTTTTTGATATTTGTTCGTTGCTTGCCCGCCGCAGCTTTTGCGAAGGAGGGCTTGTTGTTTCCTGCTTCGGCGCCTCGACTTAAGTGTATTGGACCTAAACGCCCAACCAGCCTTCGAGTGCCGGTGCATGAACAACGCGCCCTCAGTTTCCGGGCCAGAAATGCTCGCTGACTTTCCGCAAAAACTCTCCCTTTTTTGCCTTTGAAGAGAGGAATAACGATGCGCGGCAGCCTACTTCGTACGGGCAGTCCTGAAGGATCATGTCCGGTTTGTTGTCGCGATCGATGTCGCCAAACCACAGCACCTCAATGGACGGTCCAAAATCCTCGTTCTCTGTCCTGACCCATGGGGTAAGGTCTTGTTGCGCGGGCGGTTCTGTTGAATAATCAAACAGGAGCAGTTTGTAATCGCGTACGGTGACGTATGTGCCTTCCAGGACCGCGCAACCAGTGGCGGCCAGGCCATAAGCAGGCTTCATCAAGGTATCATTTAAGTCGTTTCCGGGGTAAATGGAAAATTGGCCTCCGGGTCCAAGGGAACTCGACCCAAAATAGTCCTTCAACTCAAACACGCCCAATTGGCCGCAATACCCCAATTCAATGGGTTTCACACTGGCAATCAGAAACTTGCTGGGGTCTTTCTGGTTGGTTTTCAACACCGTAATGGTGGCGTCAAACATCTGATTATACTCCTCTTCCTTGCGCACGGTAACTTTCCTTATTTCATCGGAAAAGGAATCCCGCACATACGCGCCATACCAAAAAACAGGCGGTAAGCCCTGGTTGTCGAAAGCGTAATCGTTTTCATAATACAAACCAATAGCGGCAGTGACGTATGCCCCGAATATCCAGCCTGTTTTGCCATCCGCCCGCACCTTGAGCCAGGGTGCATACGGCGATTCCGGGTCAGTGGTATCGGATTGCATGTATTCGCCGTTGTTGTATGCTTCTATAAACTGGACAATTGTGCCTTGGGTCAATGATGTGACCTTCTTAGCGTTTTTATCCGGTGATTCGCGCAAATTGAGCGTTGTTGCGGTTACAACCAATTCATCCGGGAAAAACGGAGTGGATTGGGCAAAGAGTTGGAAGATGCTGAACAGGGAAAAAGCAAAGGGAAGTATTTGTTTCATCATTTAGACAGAAAAGGTTAAAAGTGGCGCAAAGTTAATCGAAGAAATCAGGCTGTGGGATAGTCCTTACATTTGGCGGAGACAAAATCTGTTTATTTCCATGAAACTCCTATTTGCAGGATTTGTATTAAGCCTGTTTGGATCGCTGCCGCCAGGTCTAATAAGCCTGACCGTGGCCTATTCCGCAATCCGCAATGGCATTGCCGTTGCCTTGGTGCTGGCTGCTGGCGCTGCATGCGCAGAATTTTTTCAAGCTTGGGCAGCAGTAGTCCTGTCAGATTGGTTTTTGAGCCATCCTTCCATTGAACAAGGGTTCAAGTGGGCCGCTTTTGCGGTCTTTACAACTATTGGGGTGTATTTGTTTTTTTTCGCCAAAGCGCCAAAAGCGCCACAAGCAATGCCTCAAGGCTCGTGGCCCACACAATTTGGTAAAGGCGTATTGCTCAGCACATTCAATTTGTTAGCAGTTCCCTATTGGTTTGCCTATT
>CAYVPM010000872.1:0-2500 GCA_964453475.1 uncultured Saprospiraceae bacterium
TTTTACTTTCCACGGGCGGCGGAGGCGGTGGTGGCGGTACGGGCTTGGTGCCGCCAATTCGATGCGCTCGCCTTTGAGGTGGATAATGGCGCGTTTTTCACCGCTGCCTGATGGGCTGTCGGTAAATTCGCCGGGGATATGGTTGGCGTTTACAAAATGTTCGGCATGCACTTGTTTGGCCGTCACGCCACGGCCCATAATGGCCGCTTTGACGTCGTCGGTCATGGAGCCCGGGCCACAGATAAAATAATAAGTATCGTGCTCCGGGCCTCGGGCGAGTTGTTCGTCCAGGAAATTGTTGACAGCTTTGTTGCCGATACGCCCGGTTTTCCCCTGCCAGTTGCTGCTGCTTTTTTTGAAGATGCCAAACAATCCGCCGCCGCCTTCTTTTTTCGGCTGGCTCAACACGTATTCGACATGCAATTGGCCCACATAGCGCTCTGAAAGCCGGTCAAGTTCATCTTTAAAAATGATGCTTTCCTCGTTCCGGCTGCCATAAAGCAGAAAAATAGCACTCATCGGCTCAGTTTCGAGGGCTGTACGGATGATAGACATCAAGGGAGTAATGCCACTGCCGGCGCCGATCATGTAGTAGGTACGGCGCTTGTCGGGGTTCAGTTCGGTATAAAAACGGCCTTCTGGCGGGGAGACTTCCAGGGTGTCCCCAACTTTTACGCGGTCGTGTAACCAGGTGGAAACCTGGCCGTCCTCGACTTTTTTAACCGTAATTGCCAGTTTTTTATCCAAAGGAGTCGAGGACATGGAATACGAACGCCGCAGTTCATGCCCGTCGATATGGGTGCGCAAGGTGATGAATTGGCCTTGTTTGTAGGCAAATTTATCGCTCAGCTCCTCTGGTATCTCGAATTCAATGGTGACAGAATCGCTGGTTTCCGGGGTATGCTGTTTTATTTTCAGTTGAAAAAACTCCATGTCTTGGTCTTGCCTGTTTTTAATGGCCGCAAATGTACAGCCTCCTAACAGATTAGGCTTTGAATGGTTTGGATGATTTATATCACGCCCCTAAATTCTTTCCAACAGCCAGTTTGTGGCAGCTTTCAACACCGGGTCGTTCTCGCCTGGCTCAACCAATACATCGGGGATGATTTTTCCACCGTAGGCTACTTTGTTGCGGTCGGCATACACGCTGCTGCACAGGAAAATCTTGGCCCCATCGCGCAACGAGTAATTGGCATTGCCGGTTGAAACGCCATAAGTTGGCGCGCCGAAACTCCGGCAATTGGGCCTGCCCCGAAAGGCAACGGTGACTACTTTTCCCGAACTTCCTGTTTTTGGCCCAGTCAAAACGGCGACTTTTGGCAGTTTCTGTTTCAACGTGTAAGGTTTTCGGCTCACCCGGGTGATTTTTCCTTTCCCAATGCCCGAAACACCCTTTTTGTAAAACCAGTTGGAGGGTTTTTGACCAGGTGCGAGGAAATAACCGCAGGTGCCTTCACCCAGCAAGGGGCCGATGCCGGCCAACATGGGCCAGCAATTGCCACCCGTGTTTTCGCGCAGGTCGAAAACCCAAGCGCCCGGATTTTGACTGTCAAGTTCCTCCAACAGTTTGTGCAACTGGTCGGCGAAATAGGTGTTCGCTTTTTCGTCGCCGCTGCTCACCCCCGGCATAGAAATATAGGCGATGTTGTCTTCCAGTATTTTTCCGGTGCAGAGCGGCATATCCTCGTTCGAATCACCCGCATTTTCCCACTTTTTGGAAGCATCGGCAGGTAAAAGGAAGCTGTGGCCGTCGCCAAGACTGGAAATGCCCGCCATGATGGCAGGGTAACAGTCTGCATAAGATTTTGCTGTAGATGCCATTTTGGCGGCCCGGGCCCTCGATTTGGGCCAATCAACAGAATCGCGGTTCAAGGCGTGCTTTTCCATTATATCAAAGGCTTCATTCAGGTAAGAGGCCAGCGTATCGGGGAGCGCTTTGTCTTCCAGCGCTTCGATATGCACCGTAAAATCATCGAACCAGACGATGCCTTGCCCTGATAGCAGCCCCCCCAGGTTCAGGTCGGTAGCCCTTTCGTCGGCGATCACCGTCGTGCGCACTTCCTCCCAATCATGGCTGCCTTTTAATAGTTGTCTGTTCATGTTGTCGAATGCGATGGATTCCTTGCCGGCAAGCACATTGATCCAGAAGCCGGCCATGACTGTCACATTTTCCCGTTTCAAGAAGCCTGAAATGGTGATTTTACGGTAACTGTCGCTTTTGGGTACCGGCACCAGTTGCATGAAAGCGCCAAAATTTCCCCCCGGGCACGCTTTCCATGCGCAACGACATTTTTCCGCCGTGCTTCTGCGTTGAATCGGGGAAAATGGGGTAAAATTTGTTCGATCTCCAGCCAAAGAACCCACTGGCAAAAGCGGTGTCGAGCGTTTCAAATGTTGGGTTTTTTACCACGACTTGAGCATTCAGGCTGATAGCGAAAATTAGTAAAAAAAAGACGGGTAGCTTTTTCACAGCAGTAGGAGAGTTTGATGATCGGAGGAT